>JAHDIP010000340.1:3576-5350 GCA_020630735.1 Saprospiraceae bacterium
GGTCAGACAATATCTTTCCGGGCATCCGCCACCATTTTGCAAGATTCTAATTTTAATACAAAAAATCTAAAGCCTAAATTTCTAATATCGATTCTTTTATAAAAAATTTTCTGTTAAACATCCGTTGCTTATTTATTTCGAAATAAACAATGTGGCTGCTAAAATATGGCTACATGGTCCTTGACGAAGTTTGTGTTGACGAAAATGACCACAGGTACACTCTGCTCTATTTATTCGACCATCTGCATCAATCGTAATTTTTGGCTTGAAGGTATTTTTTCCTTCGACTTTTGCTTCATATGTTTTACGATCTTTCTCTTTCGTCGTCGTTGTAATCGTTACCTTCTTATCTTTCAATAATTGGTTCGCATATTTTAATCGTTCATCGTCTTCAGGTTTTTCGATTTTGATGTCTTGTTGTAATAATTGGCGACGGCGATAAAGTCCTAAAATAGGATCGTACATTGCTTGTCCGTTTTTACACAATTCTTGAAGTGCGAAGGTCGCATTGCTTTTCGGCATCATTAACCATTGTGAAAAGTCTTGAGGCGTTCCTGCTAACTTCTCCATCAATTTAGTTTCTACGAGATTTACATCGTCAAGGTTACTTGTAGCAGCAGAAGCTAATAAATCAAAATTTGCTTTCTTCGCCCAATCATTTGCTGTCCAACCCGATAAGCCTAAATCAAAACGGTGACCATCTATTTCTACTGACCAATAAGACGGCATTCCTGTTCCTAATAATTTGATCTGCACTTTGTCGGCATGAGGCAATACATCTGTCAAAACAGAGAGACGACGACGACCCCATATTTTTATCTCTCCTTCAAAATCACCTGTGTAAACATGTGTATGTTCTTGTACTTCGATTCCCCAAGGTTCGACAATGATCGAAGGTTTTTTATTTTTAGTCAATAAAAATCGAAGTGAACGAGGACTTCTTTTTGCTTTTTGTTGGGTCAAAATCGACAATACTTCATTGAGTGTTTGCGCATCAAGGGTTAGCATTGTACCAGGTAAAGTAGAAGCAGATTGCACTTGCAAAAATCCACGCACCCAAGTCGAAGGCAAATCTATTTTTTTCTCCACACTTGATCCTGTATTTGTTGATAACTCTACTTGCTCATAGGCAACTTTCAACCAAGCAGGACGATAAGAACGTACTCTATAAATTTCATCCGCTAACTTTTGACTAAAGTCAATATTGGTTGTTCCAAAAGTGGTATCACCAAAAGTTTCTAAATTTTCCATCGGCACACTTACACGGCCGTAACTAGATTCGTCGATAGAGAAGGCTTCAAAAATTACGCAATCAGGATGTACACTAATAACAGGGTCAAGTAACATCCACTTATCTTTTTCGTGCTTGTACAAATAGCTCCAATAATCGCTTCTTGATTGACTGATCAACCGTTGGATTGGTTGTACCTTTTTATTGAGTTCTGCAATTTGTTCTTGTAAGACCACTTTTTGGCTAATTAAATCGAGTTTTTCTTTTTCGATTTTGCCATAATGCTGTGGTAATTCTTCTAGATATTTTTGTTGTACCCAAGCTTGGTAAGCACTATGATCTTTTTGTGGTGTTCGCCAATCGCCTTTTACTACTTTGCGCAAAGCGAGCATCATTCGAGCATAAGACAAACTATAATTAACCATGGCATGAAGCGAAACGGTTCCTCTTGATTGTTCAGCAGAAAAATTAAAGTGAGAACCTTTAGCATCATTATGTGTCGTACTTGGCGTATGGTATGTTTGTGTGATTTGCATAGTAGAT
>JAHDIP010000050.1 GCA_020630735.1 Saprospiraceae bacterium
TTTTGCAAAATCACTTTCGTCAAAAATCACTTTCATGGTTGGGGAAGTCCCCATAGCATTAGCTAAAGCTTGTGAAAAAAGATAGTGAGAATAAAATTTATTAGTTTCAAATTGAATTTTTATTTCACCTTTATTTGATCCTTTTAGTGGCGAAAGAATAAGAAAAGAAAGTGTAAGAATTAATAAAGCATTTATAGTTTTCATCAGTTTAATTTTAAACAGGTTCTAAGTTAGTCTAGATTCAAATTAGACTAACTTAGATGTCGGACTTGTTTTTTGCTCGTTACTTACGCAAAGAGCTTCTTAAGATGATGACATTCATCTTAAAAAACGCTTTTCCAACTCATTATTATATTTTTAATTCAAGCAATTAATAGTTTTTTAATCAACAATTACTCCATTGCCTGACCCAAATCATTGATCAAATCAGTAACGTTTTCAATACCAACTGACAGACGAATCAATCCATCAGTAATTCCATTTTTAAGCCGCATTTCTTTTGGTAAATTTACATGCGACATCGAGGCTGGGTGCAAGATTAAAGTATCTACATCGCCAAGAGTAGGAGCGAGGGTGCAAAATTTTATTTTATTCATAAAATCGATACCTGCTTCCAATCCATCCTTTAATTCAAAGCTCAGCATACCACCAAAGGCACGCATTTGTTTTTTAGCAACAGCATGATCAGGATGAGAAGGAAGACCGTTATAGTTGACTCGTTCGACCTTAGTACTTTTTTCAAGAAATTCGGCAATAGCCATTGCATTGGCACTATGCCTGTCCATACGTAGCTCCAGCGTTTTTAAACCATTATTGAGTAACCAAGCATTAAATGGACTAGAGGTAGAACCGATTAACTTCATAGCTGCCCAAACCTTTTCTTGCATAAAGCTAAGATCGGTACCGATGATGATTCCTGCAATAGAGTTGCCATGTCCATTCAAAAATTTAGTTGTAGAGTGAATGATAAAATCTACACCATACTTAAAAGGCTGTTGCAGATAAGGCGTACAAAATGTATTATCGACAGCAGTTAGTTTATCATATCGTTTTGCAATTTTAGTTAGCTCTTCGATATCGACACAAGCCATTGTTGGGTTAGCAGGTGTTTCGAAGTATACCATCTTTATTGCTTTTTCTCGTTTCAGAATAGCTTCAACTTCTTCTAGGTTTTGCAAGTCAGTCATGATAATTTCGACACCAAACGGTTGAAGAATTTTAACTAAAAACTCTGTTGTGCCACCATACAAATTTCCTTGAGTAAGTACTTTATCACCTGCTTTTAAGCAAGCCATAAAAAGGGTAGATATAGCAGACATCCCAGAACTTACCAAAAGTCCCATTGCCTCAACATCCAATCCATAAGTTTCGAGCATTGCTATTTTTTGAGCGACAGTATCTACTGTAGGGTTACCATAACGGCTATATTTATGCCCTTCTTCTTTACCTGTAAAGATATCTATCCCCTGATCAATAGAATGGAAACGGAATGAGGAGGTCGCATAAATAGGAAGTTGATGAGGCTGCGTCGTTCTATTTTCGTCTAATTCATGGACACAAAAAGAACCAAAGCCGATTTTGTTAGACATATCTTGTAATTCTAAGTTATTTAAAAGAGCCAATGAGCAAATTTTAACAGGCTTCAAAGGTATATTTCTTTACTTCTAGACAAAAATAGGATTATCTCTACTTTAAAAGCAGCTTTATGTTAGATTTTTAAAGGTGGTAAGAAAAATAACTTGTATTTTTGTGGGATGAAAAGGTATATATGGCTAATAATCACCTTGTTACTGGTAAATACACTTTCAGCTCAAGTGGAAGAAGTAGAAGACGATGGACCATTTTTGAATGTAAATCTGAATCTTCAGATGGGTCTGCCATTAGGAAAGTTTAAAGAAAACTTAGGAACTACGGGGCTAGGTATGGGGGCTCTTGCATTGTTAAGAATCCGTAAAGAACCTCTGACTATAAAAGGTGGACTCGAATTGTCTGGTATAACCTACGATGCTCAAAGTAATTTGCTTGAACTTCCTGTTGACGGTTATTATGCTTTGTTTGAAATGAGAACAGAAACTAGCATTTTACTTTTACACGGTGTTATTCGGATCGAACCAAAGGTCGATTTTTTTCTAAAACCATACATTGATGGAATGTTTGGTTATAAAAATTTGTTTAATAGAACAACGCTAACTGATATCGAGTTTGATGATGAACAGCTAATTGACAACACGGGTTCTTGGGCATTTAGTACAGGTGGTGCAATCGGATTCAAAATTCCGTTTAATCAACATGATCCTTATACTTGGACAATTGATGTGCGTTTTGCTTATCTTAAGGGAACAGCAACAGATTATTTAGTCCGTAGAGAAGATGATGGTACTTTTTATGAAGAACCTTTAGATGCATTTGAAGAAAAAAATTCAACGACAGATATGTTCCTTCCACAAATAGGAGTAACTTTTGCCTTTGGCGGTAAACGTTATGAGGAAGAATATGAAGAGGAATATTATGATGAAGATGAAGAGTACTAGGAAAATAAAAATTAACATGAAAATATTTTTATGTTAACTTTCATTTATTATTATTGAAGTAGTTTAAAAAGTATGTTGATAATTGAAGGTAAAAGCTTGGATGTCAGGACAAAGCTCTTTTTGAGTTTCGTAGCCATAGCTACGGGACGAAAAAAAGCTGAAGGACCTGGCTGCCAATGATTTGCCTGTAGATATTAAGATACTTTTTAAACAACTTCATTAAGAGGATATTTAAAAACAAACATGAGATGCTAGAAGAAAAAGAAAAAGTAGAAAAAGAAAATGGTTTATTTGAGCATCATCGTATTGTCGTTGATCCCAAGCAAACTCCTATTCGGATAGATAAATTTCTATTGGATAGAATGCCGAAAGTCTCTAGAAGTAAAATTCAAGAAGCGATAAAGTTAGGTACGATTCGTGTGAACGATAAGGAAGTTAAATCGAACCATAAAGTAAAACCCAACGAGATAATTACGTTGGTCATGCCCAAACCACCTGCCGACGAATTTCAAGTTATACCAGAAGATATACCACTAGATATTCGCTACGAAGATGATCACTTAATGGTCATTCATAAACCTGCGGGGCTAGTCGTACATCCTGGAGTTGGCAATTATTCGGGGACCTTGGTTAATGGCTTGCAGTTTTATTTTCAAAATAAAAACTTACCTGTCATGCAAGGTAATAATCCAGACCGTCCTGGTTTGGTACATCGGATAGATAAAGGTACTTCGGGGCTTATGGTTATAGCTAAAAATGACTATGCCATGAAGCATTTGGCCAAGCAATTTTTTGACCATACTATTGAGCGAACTTACTGGGGATTGATTTGGGGAGAACTGGATGATGACGAAGGGACTATCGAAGGAAAAATCGGACGGCATGATCGGAATCGTTTGCAAATGGCCGTTTACGATGATGATGAAGAGGGCGGAAAACATGCTATTACTCATTATAAAGTATTAGAACGATTGTACTATGTATCACTAGTCGAATGTCGATTGGAAACGGGGCGTACTCATCAAATCAGAGTGCACATGAAACATATGGGCAATCCCTTATTTAATGATGATCGATATGGTGGAGACAAAATTATAAAAGGTACTGTCTTTACTAAATACAAACAGTTTGTTCATAATTGTTTTAAAATTATTGAACGCCCTGCTTTACACGCCCGTTCACTTGGATTCGTTCATCCAGATACAGGTGAAAATATGTATTTTGAAGCTGACCTGCCAGACGACTTTAAGGGGGCTTTGGAAAAATGGCAAAAATATGTAGCAGGACGTAAAGAAATTTCGTCTTAAAAAAAATATAGGAATGACTATAAACGAAAGAATAGATGTACTTGTAAGATTGGGAGAATACTTGACGAACTATGAGGAGCCTTTTCAAGCGATTATCCACCGAAGTTATGTAGAAAATTCTTGGTTTACGAAGGAAAATGTTGAGCAAGCTTTAACGGCGATACGTACTTCTTTTTTAGACCGAGAAAAACTAGAAAGGTGGGTAGCCAATTATAATTTTGAAAGTGAAACACCTCGAATGGTTGGTCTAGTCATGGCAGGAAATATTCCTTTGGCGGGCTTTCACGATTTACTTTGTGTTTTTGTAGCTGGGCATAAGGCTCGTATCAAACTCTCAGAAAAAGATAAATGCTTGTTACCTCATCTTATAGAACAGATGAGCACCTACCATAAAGATGTACAAAACTATATTGAGCTTGTCGAACGCCTCAAAGGTTTTGAAGCAGTAATCGCTACTGGAAGTAATAATACTGCACGATATTTTGAAGCCTATTTTGGGAAATACCCAAATATTATTCGAAAAAATCGCAACAGTCTTGCTATACTTACAGGTGAAGAAACCAAAGAAGAATTACTTGCACTAGGCAATGATATTTTTCGTTTTTTTGGACTAGGCTGCCGATCTGTTTCTAAAATATATATTCCTGAAGGGTACGATTTTGAAATACTTTTTGATGCTTTAGTTCCGTTTTATGAATTGATTCATCACAATAAATTCAAAAATAATTTTGATTATAACTATACAATGCTGATTTTAAATAAAGTAAAGCATGAGTCAAATGGATGTATTTTATTGACAGAGAGTAAAGCACTACAATCTCGTATCGGAGTAATTCATTACGAATATTATACATCAAAAGATGAACTGATAGCTTCGTTAAAAGAGCAAGCTGAACAAATTCAATGCATTGTATCCAAAGAGGAATTAGCACCTTTGCGAGTAGTGAAATTAGGGAAGGCTCAATATCCAGCATTAGACGATTATGCTGATGGCGTAGATACCATGGCTTTTTTAGAAACGATCTAACGAAATCAATTGAAAAAAAATATACTATTTATTTGTTGTTTCCTTGTTTGTCAATGTTCAATGGCGCAAGAAGTATATAAAACAGATCTTACTGTTTTAGATGATCACCCTGCCCAAATGGCTATAGATTCTATTTGGCATCAGGTGCGGATTTGGAAAGCTGATACAACTGCTGTTTATCAAAAACACCGCCACGATTATGTGTTACAATTAGAGGCATTTTATGAGCGAACAAAAAATAATAAGGACCAACGACCTGCTCATCGTGCAATAGAATTTGTATTTCGCATTTTAGCAGAAAACAAAAACTACGAACGCATTATCAATAAATTTGAACTTGGTGATTTTGATCCTGTAATTTGGCGAAAATGCTATTCATTTTATCAAAGTGCAGTATTGCGTTCTCCTAAACATTTTAGTATATATGGACGATTACGTCAATCAATACCTCAAGTAAAACCTTCGGTCAAACCACTGATCTATGAAAAAATAGCAGGTGGTTATTATGCGGCAGGAAGAGCCGATTCAGCATCTTATTATTACAACCTTATTTTGCGAGATACGAATAGTGTTGATTTTGTTTTGAATTCTGCAAAGTCAAATCTTTATGCTATAGACTCACTAAAAGTAGGCGTAGCTGCTCCTCAATTTGTAGGAATAGATATGAAAGGTAACGAAATAAAGTTAGCAGATTATAAAGGTAAGGTAGTGTTGTTAGAATTTTTTACTACTCGTTGCAAACCTTGTTTAAAAGCCTTACCTAAGTTGCAAGAACTTTATGCAGATCATCACGATGATGGCTTCGAACTTATTGCTATTTCGCTGGATAGAGAGCAAGAACGAGTAGCTACATTTATAGAAAAAAAAGAATTGTCTTGGACGGTAATTTGTGATGAAGCAGGAGGAAAAGGCGAAATCCCAGAACGTTATAAAGTAGGACCAATACCAACTTATTTTGTAGTTGACCAAAACGGGATTATTCAACACAACTATTTGATGACAAAAAAGAATCAACAACTAGAAGAACTTATACCTAGATTGTTGGGCAAAACAACTGACGAGAAAACCAATGGCAAGAATTAGTAAAAAAGAACGAGCTGAAAATATTGTAAAAATATTAGAAGACCTATATCCAGAAACACCAGTACCATTAGATCATAAAGACCCATACACCTTATTAGTGGCGGTATTGCTCTCTGCACAATGTACGGATGTACGAGTGAATCAAGTCACGCCAGCACTTTTTGCGAAGGCAGATAGTCCGCAAGAAATGATTAAACTTGATGTTGATGAGATAAGAGCCATCATTCGCCCTTGTGGTTTGTCGCCTAGAAAATCGAAAGCGATTTCTGAATTATCACATATCATTTTGGATAAGCATAATGGCGAAGTGCCTCAAAGTTTTGAAGCTTTAGAAGAGTTGCCTGGGGTAGGGCACAAGACGGCTTCAGTTGTAATGTCGCAAGCATTTGGCGTTCCCGCCTTTCCTGTAGATACACACATTCATCGTTTGGCTTACCGTTGGTGTCTGAGTACAGGCAAAAATGTAGTGAAGACTGAAACGGATTTGAAGAAAATTTTCCCAAGAGAATTATGGAATAAACTCCACTTACAAATCATCTTTTTTGGTAGAGAATATTGTCCAGCAAGAGGGCACGATGCTAGCACTTGCCCGATATGTAGTCTGTATGGTCGGAAGGGAATTAAGTAACGAGAAAACAATAACTTGAGAGTATTTACTTTTTGAAAGTGAAAATAGATAGAGAAGTACAAACGATGAAATTTGTTGAAGAATAATGTATAGTTATTATAGTCCAAGTACTTACTTACGTGATGCTCGTTGCAGGAATTTTAGCATGTTCTAAAGGTTTTTTATTCTCTTTTTGTTTGGGAGATTCTAGGGTGAAATAAAAAGTTGCACCATTTTTTTGTTGAGTATCAATCCATATTTTACCACCTTGTTCTTCTACTATTTTTTTGCAAATTGACAAACCTAGTCCTGTACCTTCATATTTTTCTCTATTGTTTAAGCGTTTGAACATTTCAAAAACCTTCTCTTTATAAGCTTCTTCAATTCCTATCCCATTGTCTGAAACATAGTATACCGTTTGATTGTCAATTTTATTACAGCCAATTCGAACTTCTGGTAGTGTCGATTGATTATACTTTAGTCCGTTTTCAATCAAATTTTTAAAGAGAAAGTAAATTTTAGAAGGGTTTGCAATTTTTTTACATAAGCTATTTTCTATTATAATGTTCCCTTGCTTTTTTTCTAAAGTTAGGATTAAAGTTTCTTTAATATTACTAAGAATGGAGTTGAAATCAACATCAATTAATTCATCATCATTTTTGGTAACTCTTGAGTAATCCAAAACACCTTCTATTAAGGTATGCATTTGTTTTGTACTCTTGATAATGAATGTAAGGTATTCATTTGCTGTGGGGCTTAACTTATCTGGAAGTTCTCGTTGGAGCAGTTTGGTAAAACCACTTATGTTGCGCAAGGGCTCCCTTAAGTCATGGGAAGCAATATATGCAAAGCGTTCTAATTCTTCATTAGATTTTTTCAAGGCCGAATTACTTTCCATAAGCGCTTTCGTTCGTTCAATTACTTTTTGCTCTAATTCTTTACTGCTATTTCGTTGATCTTTATATGCTCTATAGATGAGTAAGCCAATGAGGCTAGTTAAAAAGATAATAGCGATGAGCGCTAGCCCCAATTTCTGTTGACTTTTTAACAAAACTGCTTGTTCTTTTTGCTGCGATCGGAGTACTATATTTTCTTTCTCCTTTATTTCGGATTGGTATTTCTCTTCTATTTTAGTTACCTCTATTCGTTTGTTTTCGGCAAATAAGCTATCCTTTAATCTTAGGTAATTTTGATTTAATTCATACCCTTTTTTATAGTCCTCTTTTTGTAAATGAACTTGAGAAAGGATATCATATATTTTCATTTCTTCTGCAGTGTATTTATAGACCTGTACAGTGTCTAGTAAATTTCTTCCGAGCGTATTCGCATTTTTAAGTTGCTTTGTATTTAAGTAAAGTTCTAAGAGACCTATTTCGGCTGAAAGAGTAGATGTTCTATCTCCAATAAGTTGAGAGGTTTGAATGGCAGTTCGAATATTTTGTTCTGCAAGTTTAATTTTATTTTGAGTTAAATGTAATTTACTTAATGATAAATTTAAACTTACAATAGCGCGTTTATCATTTCTTTTTTTCGATTCTGTTAGTGAGATATTATAACATCGTTTTGCTTCATCATTATTGGAAATTTTGAAATACCAATCACCTAGTATTCCATAAAACCAGCAGTACATTGCTCTTTCGGGATGCAGATCCTGGATTTTCTTAGCTTTAAGATAATAGAAATTTGCCTTTTTTCTTTCATTAAGTTTATCAAAAACCATTGCAAGGTTTGCAAAACCTAATATTAAATTTCCAGCATCTTCGTTTTTTTCTGAAATAGTAATAGCTCTTTGATAATACTTAATCGCTTCTTGAGGTTCTCCTTTGGTATCATATTTATTAGCTATATTATTACAAGAAATGGTAATCAAAAAATCATTGTGTGTTTCTTCGCCAATATGTAATACTTCTTTATTTAATGCCAATGCTTTATCTATATCACCACTCACATCATAATAGATGGACATCGTGTTTAATGCTGTTCCTTTCCCTTCGTGATAATTTATTTTTTCTGAACGCTTCAAACCTAATTGAGCATATTCCAATGTTTTTTCTATATCAACAGTATAGTACAAATAGCCTATCCTGTTGATTATATCGATCTGCTTATACTCATCTTTAATGGTAGGATATAAATTAATAAGACTATCTAACAAGGCATTTTGCCCGAAATTTTTAGATGTAACTAGTAAGGATAGAAAACATATTAAAAGAATCTTGTAATCAGTTAATCTAGATGAAAAGAAGAAATTTAGCATTTATATAAAATAAACTATTTAAACGTCTCTTCTTTTTTTGAATCTAAAATTTTGTGACTGTTAAAGAAATAAAAACGATAAGATAGAAAACCATCAAAGATTGAGAAACAGAGTGTTTAAACCAATAAGAAGAAAATTGAGTTTGTCTTTGTGACAAATGTAGAAGATATAAAAATAAGTATGAATAAGTTCCTTCGTTTTAATTCATTACTAAGTACATATGTAAACTAAACTCTCTCAAAAAATGCCTTGCTACTTCTTAAAATAGCCTTAATCAAAACACGAAAGAATTTAATTTACTGAATTAAATAAATTCTAAAACGGATAACCAATCGCTAAATTGTAGTTAAAAGATTGGAAGAACGCTTGGTTTCTTAATTTTCGAATTTCCCAATAAGAGCCTTCTTCATCTTGATAAGGATTTTTGATTTTAAGCCCCATATCTAATCGAATAATAAAGTAAGCAAAATCGATTCTGAATCCAAGACCAGTACCTAAAGCTATTTGTTTCCAAAACCTAGTGGTCAACTCTGAGCCTGGGCGATCAGCGTCATTTAAAGTCCAGATATTACCACCATCTAAAAAGATTGCTCCTTTCAAACGCCAAAACATATCGAAGCGATATTCGGCATTGAACTCAATTTTGAAATCTCCAGTTTGATAAAACGAAATAGTAGAATCTTGTTGAATCGGATCGACATAACTTCCTGGACCCAACTCTCTGATTCGCCATGCACGAATACTGGTAGGACCACCTACGTGGAATTGTTTGACATATGGAACTTCATCGGAGGTACCATATGGAAATGCAATGCCCGAATAATACCGAAGTGCAATAGTATGTTTAGGACTAAATTTTCGATAATGTCGTATGTCAAAATCAAGTGTTGCAAACTCTGCAAATAAGATGGTATCTTTATCAGTACCAGAACTTCCATTTACAACAAACCCGAAAGGAGTCGAACCACCATTGTAAATTTTATTGGCAATAAAAACTTCCATTCCTGATAGTTCGGTATTCAATCTAAAAAACCAAGATTCTCCAAAGCGATTTACATTACTAGTATGTGTATAGGTAAAGTCTCTAAAAAGCACACCTGTAAACAATTGTTTACGTACACTTTTATCCAAGAAGGGATTATTAGCAGCGATGTCTTCAAAGCCTTGTTGGCGTTTCGGGTTCAAGTAATCAATAGCTACTTGATTAACACGATAAGCATTATTGTCATTGCGCTGTAGTTCATAACCGAATGATGCTTTAAAAACATTGAAGTTGTAAAAATTAAAAATGGAAACATATTCGTAACCTAAAGTAAAGTGTGTATTCCCTTTTTCTTTCAGGTCTTTGTAAAATCCTTTAGAGAGCAGATTTAAGGTATTGCCAAATTTCCAAAGCCTAAATGGGTCTGAAAACTTGTGAAGATACAAATCTGTTTGTGCCTTAAAGTTTAACGAATAGATTAAAGGTATATCATCGTTATTGACATTTAGATCAACACCACCTTGTAAGCTTAGAATAAATAATTCAGCACCTTTGCGCAGATTCCGATTTCTAAAATTAAGGCTTAGACTTGTCCCAAAAAAAGTTGTCTTCGTTGTTGCATTGGTACTACTGACATCAAACTGCGAGTTATTCAATTCTATATCGTAACCAATACCTAATTTTTTACTAGGGGTCAGTTGAATATGAAAGTTGATTTTGCTATTATCTAAAGAATCTTTTTCTTGCCGAACAGTGACAAATTTAAAAATACCCAGTTGACCTAATTGCTTTTTGGTTTTATCAATATCATCTTGATGGTAAAGGTCGCCTTTTCGTAAGTAGATTTCATCTAGTATTGTTCGATATTTAATTTCTTCACCCGCCTCTCCCATAATGAATTTGATATCGTTAATAATAGTGTCAGGATCAGAACGTAATGTTTGCGAAGGTTCGAAACGAGGATAAATTGTAATATCACCAATGGTATACGTAGCATGTATAGCTGCTTTCTCAGGTGTGAGTACTTCAAAAACAACATCGACCTGATGATAAAGGCTATCGCCTTCTAAAGGAGCGACGAAATTGGTATAAAAATCGGCATAGCCTCGATTTCGTAAGGCTTTTGTCACACGATTGACTTCTAAGTCATAGATTTTTCCATCTACAGCAGTACCCTGATTAAGGTGTGATTCATTCTTTATATCATTCAGAATCGCTTGTATATTGGGGTCGTCACTTCTATACCGAACGTTACCAATTTGATAGAGTTTATTCGGCTTTACTTTAAAGGTAATATCTGCTTTTTTTCTTCGATTTTTGGAGTCATAACTTACTTCTGCATCAAAATAGCCTTTATTTTGGAGATAAAACTTCATGGCTTCAGCAGAAGTAACAGCTAGTTCCTTGTTGTAGATGCTTGGAGGTTCGGCGATGACTCGCTTTTTCCACTTATCCAATTTAGTGGTATCTCCAGGTTCTTGTGTATTATAATAAAACCAAAGCCTTGTTCGAAAGAGTCCCAAAAACTTTTCATTCGGTTTTTGTTTAATCAAAGTGGACAACTCGTATTTTAAATTCTGTTTATTTTTTATCTTGTCCTTTGTATCAAAAACGATGATATTTTTATTCAAATATGCTTGATCAGGACGAAGGTGTTTCTTAGTACCACAACTACTAAGGAAGAATAGTAACATTATTCCTATTCCCAAAAACTTAAAGACTTGCCTTGAGTATCCTGTTTGCATTACAATTACATTATATGCTTTCTAAATCTCGTATTAAATATATACAATCACTAAAGCTAAAGAAATTTAGGCAAAAGTATAATAATTTTACTGTTGAAGGAGATAAAATTGCTAGAGAAATTTTAACTGCTACCAATTGTGAAATTGAAGCCGTATTTGCTACTGCTTCATGGATAGAAACGAATAAAGCTTTACTATCGTCTCATTTTAGTAAAACATTAACGGTAGAGCAGAAGGATTTAAAAAAAATATCGTCATTATCTACCCCTAACGAAGCTTTTATCATCGCTAAACAACTCAATTATTCTATTGATACCTCTATTGTTCAGCAAGATTTTTCACTTTATTTGGATGGTATTCAAGATCCAGGAAATATGGGGACTATTTTGCGGATTGCCGATTGGTTTGGAATTCCTTATGTGTTTTGCTCCAAAACTTGTGTTGATATATACAACACAAAAGTAATACAAGCTACAATGGGAGCGTTTTTAAGGGTAAAGATTTGTACCATTGACTTTCAAGCACTTCAACAAATGGTCAACATCCCTGTCTATGGAATGGTTTTAGATGGTTCTAATCTATACAAACAGTCTTTTGGTGAAGCAGGTATTTTAGTAATAGGCAACGAAAGTAAAGGAATCTCTTCAACCGTAAAGATGTTAATATCCCACAAAGTGACGATTCCTTCTGCTAAAAATGGTGGCGCAGAATCGCTTAATGCAGGGGTAGCTACAGGTATAATTTGTGCACACATCAGGAATAAAAGTTGATTGGTAGAGTAGCGGTTCATAGAATATACCACCAAATTCAAAATAGTCTTTAAGAAAATTAAATGAGTATGATGGACGATCGCATAAATACACCGCTAGATTACGAAGAAAAGCATGAAGACCTTTCTGAGGACAAAGAATCTCTTATTCAAACTATGTTCTTTTTAGAGTTCATTCCTATCGTTCTAATTGCAATCGGTATTTGGTTAAAAAAATATGGTAATCCGAATTGGATCTATGCCTTTGTTATTGCTGGCTTTGGAGCTTGTATATTGTATATGTATTTTTCGTGGTCAATGTATCGGCTAAAAGAATACAAACCAGTAGAAATTGGAATGGCTGTTTTGTGTGCTATATTTTTTCCATTAGGTATTTTGAGTGTAATTGCTCAGGAGTTGGCTTGGACAAATTCTGATACGATTTTGAGTACAGCCGTTTCAGGAGGGGTAGGATTTTGTGGGATAGCAATTGTTCTTTTATTATTCAATATACAAGACGATAGAGCTAGTAGTTTTTACCGTACCTTATTAGCTCGTATTTTAATCCTTACTGCTATATTATTGAGTGTTTATACTGGGATCTAAAGCAGACTTATCTTAATGTTTTGTAATGCAGAAATAAAAATCGGAGCTACATCTGAAAAGACATAGCTCCGACGAGGAATCCAACGATAGGGACAAGAAGAACATTTATTCCTCTTTTATACTCATCCCTAATTCTTATAATAATTTTTTCACTTCAGATTCTAAGTTGTTACGCGGATTAATCGCTGCGATTTTTCCATCACGATCTATTAAGAAGGTACGAGGAATACTGGTTACACCGTACATACGAGCAGGTGCAGATTCCCATTTCTTTAAATCACTAACGTGATAATCCCACATTAAATTATCTTGCTGAATTGCTTTAACCCAACGATCTTTTGAGCTAGTCATCATTTTATCAATCTGAGCAGCATCCTTCAAACGAGATTTTGTACGAGTATCTAAGCCATCTAAGGATACACTGAATACTGTAAATCCTTGACCTTTGTATTTGTTGTAGGTATCCACTACATGAGGGTTTGCTTTTCTACAAGGACCACACCAAGAAGCCCAGAAATCAAGAAGTACGACTTTGCCTTTCAAATCAGAAAGGGCATACTCTTTACCTTTTGGGCTAGGAAGTTTGATGTCTGGTGCAGGTTGACCTATACTTACAAGCTGAGCCAATTTATTTTTTTGGATTCGTTGTTCAACTTGACTAACAAATTTTGTGTATTCACCAGCGTAGCCAGCATAGGAATTGTCCTGTGCCATTTTGCCAAGAATTTTTTTGTGAGTACCAAGGTATTTTTCGTCATCACGTAAGATAGACGAAGCTAAGTACATAGCTGATATAAGGTTAGGTGTGCTTTCTGCAAAATTTTTGACACCATCTTTATTGATCTTTTTACCTATAAAATCACTCATAGTGTTGACATAAGCTTTGGCATCATCTGAGCCAGAAACCTCAACTTGGTATTTATCCATTGTCTCTAAATCACCCTTTACATTGACTCCTTTTTCGGTACCAGATAAAGAAAGTGTCACATTCTTTTTTCCGATACGCATACGGTACATCCCTCGTTCAACTTTAGGGAATGGTACAGAGAAATTACCAGAAGCATCAATATCAGTAGAACCGATAACTTGATTGGCACCAGTAGGCGAAATATGATCTATAAAAACTTTAAGATTAGCGGCATTAGCAATTGAACCTGAAAATGCTCCATCAGTAGATCCAGATCCAGACGCAGAACTAGTCCCACCGCCACAATGCCAATTGGTAAGGGCAAGAACTGCAATTAGGCATATTGTTAAATAATTTTTCATACGTATTTTTATTTTAAGTTAAAGACATATTGAAACCACATTTAGAATAAACGTTTATGCTTCTTCTAAATGAGTGTGTAAAGTATTATCGTGAACGGTTTTCCAATCTTTTATATAACCGTAATCTTCTCCATCTATAATTGCTCTAGTATCAGCTACTTTTCCAAGTTTGGTATGTGGCATTCCATTTTCGCCAAGGAAAACTTGTAAAGCGCCTTCTTGAGAAGCACTTACAGAAACAATGACCCGACTTTGGCTTTCGCCAAATAAATAAGCATCTTTTCTAAAATTAGTATCTGTACTAATTTCAAATCCTAGATTACTTGTCATAGCACATTCCATCAAACAAGAGAATAAACCACCATCCGAAATATCGTGTACCGATTGTACTAGGTTTTTCTTGATGATAGCATGAATCGTTTCGTGTAATTTGTATTCTACATCCAAATCAAAATGTGGCACATTAGAATGTTCTACTTCATGTATTGTTCGCAAATATTCAGAACTTCCAATATCATTTTGTGCTGCACCAATCATGTAAATTGCATCATTTTCATTTTTGAAATTCAATGACATATAATTGTTTGCATTTTCCAAAATTCCAAGCATACCTATCGTTGGAGTAGGGTAGACAGGCTTCGTACTTTCTTTTAAAACAGATTGGTTATAGAAACTAACATTTCCGCCTGTAACAGGTGTTTCAAATTTGCGACAAGCTTCACCCATTCCTTTTATGGCATGTACAAACTGGTAGTAAACTTCTGGATTATACGGGTTGCCAAAGTTTAAACAATTGGTAATGGCAACTGGTTCACCACCAGAACAGACAATATTTCTAGCTGCTTCAGATACCGCAATCATTGTTCCAATATAAGGATTAGCGTAGATATATGCTGGGTTACAATCGGTTGTAACAGCCAATGCCTTTTCGGTGCCTTTTACTCGGACTATAGCTGCGTCTGAAGGTACATTAGTTGTCATCGTATTGGTGCGAACCATGGAGTCGTACTGTTCATATACCCAACGTTTGGAAACGAGATTGGGAGATGCAAAGACCTTTTTAGCTGTAGCTATAAAATCACTAGGCTGATTAATAGCATTGATGTTAAACGCTTCAATTTTATCGAAGTAAGTAGGTCTCGAAAATTCTCTTTCGTAAACAGGAGCACCACCACCTAAAACTAATGGTTGGCTCGGTACATCGGCGACTTTTTTGCCTTCGTGGAAAAATTCCAATCGTCCAGTATCCGTCACTTCACCGATTAACTCACATTCCAAATCCCATTTGTCAAAAACGGTTTGCAATAAATGTCCTTGACCTTTGACCCCCACAATAAGCATTCGCTCTTGGCTTTCAGACAATAATATTTCGAAAGGCTTCATTCCTTCCTCACGAGTAGGCACCTTATCGAGGTCGATTTTCATACCTGTACCACTTTTGGCACTCATTTCGGAAGTAGAGCAAGTAATACCAGCTGCTCCCATATCCTGCATTCCTACGATAGCACCAGTTTTGATCGCTTCTAAAGATGCTTCGAGCAATAGTTTTTCTTGGAAAGGATCACCAACCTGTACTGCTGGCAAATCTTCAGCAGAATCTTCTGTCAAATCAGCTGAAGCGAATGTAGCACCATGTATACCATCTTTTCCAGTAGCAGAACCAACGATATAAACAGGATTGCCAGGACCATCTGCAATAGCAGAAACGGTTTCACCAACTTTTACAATTCCTACAGACATGGCGTTTACCAAAATATTTTGATTGTAGCAATCATTGAAAAATACTTCGCCACCAACTGTTGGGACACCAAAGCAATTGCCATAATCTCCAATACCTTTTACAACGCCTTTGATAAGGTGTTTTGTATGCTTTTCTTTGATATTTCCAAAACGGAGTGAATTTAAAGCAGCAATTGGTCGTGCGCCCATCGTAAATATATCACGATGAATACCTCCAACACCAGTAGCTGCGCCTTGGTAAGGCTCGATGGCAGAAGGATGATTATGTGATTCAATCTTGAAAGCACAGGCTAAACCGCCGCCAATATCTACTAATCCTGCATTTTCTTCTCCTGCTTCCACCAATAGTCGCTTACCATCTCTAGGCAGTGTTTTGAGGTAGGTAATGGAGTTTTTGTAGGAGCAATGCTCAGACCACATGACAGAAAAGATACTTAATTCAGTAAAATTGGGCGTTCTACCCAAAATTTCTTTGATCTTTTCGAATTCTTCTTCGTTGAGACCAAGGTTCTTAGCAATTGAGAAATCAATCTTCGGTTCGGTGACTTGCATGCAATGGTTTTAGTATGTTTTCAAAATAAAGTGCAAAGATAACATCTGCATACAGAGCCACCAAATAGATGGTATATTGATTTTAGGAATAATGTGTATAATCTCTATAAATAGTAGACCAAAGCCTCTGAAAAGACAAAAAAGTAGGATTGACTATGCTTAATTTGTACTTATTGATTGCTTAATTTACTTATTATCAATAATTCTATTTAGTACATTGTAAATTAAATTAGTTCCTTTTTTGGTCGAGGCTATTTTGGATAAAGTTGAGGCATTTTTTGCGAGAATCCTCCCTGGATTGTCAAGAAAAATAACGAAAAGTTTATTCAAAACTAGACCACCAAAAATGAACTTTAATTAGTTTACAATGTATTTAGTAACGAATAAAAAATAAGTCTGCCATTTGGAGATAGAGATTTTGTCGAAAGCCAAGGCAAAAAACGTAGACGATGCAGGGCATCGACGAGGCTTTTTAACGCAAGCTTACGATAAAAGATTATCGGTGAAATGATGGAGTTATTCTTTAGTCGTTACTTAACTAAATAATTAATCCAAAAGAAGAAGACGAGATAAATCCAAAGTGCATCCAAAAAGTGCCAATAAATAGTAAGCAGTCGCAATTTTAGCCTTTTCTCAGGATCAGAAAAATACACTAAAACACTAACAGGTTCTTTCATCCGCTTGATGGCAGCGTGCAAGAAAAACATTAAGATCGGTAATCCTGCAATAACGTGCATAAAATGCAAGGCTGAAATTAGGTACAGATAAGATGCTGCATTATGAGAATTGATAAAAATATTTTGTTGAAAAAGAGCACTCCAACCAAAAAATTGAGCAATCAGAAAAACAAAGGTTAGGGCAATAGTAGCCGCTAAGGCATATTGATAATGTAATGTGTTGTCATTTTTGTAGCAACGATTTGCCCAATTAATAGTCGCACTACTCCCGATTAAAATTAGTGTATTAAAAATGAAAATATTCGGCAATTTGATCGGTGGTGTTTCACCTTGTACTCTCGAATAAATAAAAGCCGCCGAAAATGCCAAAAATAAAGCAGTGACACTTCCCAACACTAAAGTCAATAAAATATTGTATGGATGAAAAGCCATCGGTCGATGCGATTCTTCATAATCGCTAGATGTTTCATCCTCATAATTGTAGGTATCTCTCATTGCGTAAAGTTGTTATGATAGAAAGCATTACTATGAAGTTGTTTAAAAATGAATTGATGGCTTATTTCTAAATCATTGATTTAGGGCAAACCCAACCGCTTTTGCGGTTCATTCGCTTCGAGTACTATCGTACTCGACCTAATAGGAACGCTCATTCATTTCAGCTATTTTAATTTCCATAGCTATGGCTATGAAAAAGAAAAGGAGCTTCGTCCTAGAATTAAGCACTTACAACTAAATTCAGAACACATTCTTAAACAACTTCTATCTTAAATACAAGACTTTATGTCAAATAATTTTGTATGGCAAAAAAATATTAGTTTTATATCATAAAACTAGTTTGACATAAACTCTACCAGATAGCAAAATAGTGAATTCTCTTTAGTTTTTATTTAAAAAAAACTAATATTATAACAACTGAAAAATGATATTGTTTACTTTTGATCAAAATGCAATTTCATCCCTTCGTGCGAATCTTTAAATCCAAGTTTTTGGTAAAAGGCTACTGCTTCAGGTCGTTTCTTGTCCGTTGTCAATTGAATAAGATGCGCACCTCGTTCTTGTGCTCTAGCTATTGCCCATTTTAGTAGCTCCTGACCAATACCTTTACCTCGTTGATCTTTATGTATGCGCACCGCTTCCACTTGCGAACGGATACCTCCTTGATACGTTAGGTACTGTATAAAGGATAATTGCAAGGTGCCAATTACATTTCCATTCTCATCTTCAGCGACGACTAATTCTTGGTTGCTATCACCTTGAATATGGTCGAATGCTTTGTAATACAAGTCGGGTAGTGGTACTTCATATCGTTCCCGAAGCATCCCTAGTTTATCGTCGGCGAGCATTTGTACGATAGCTTCGACATCCTTTTCGGTTGCTTTTCTGATCGTCATATTTTTTAGTTTATTGATGATTGTTCTATTCCAACAAATATAGAATAATATTATGTCCTAATTGAATGAGAGAGCGATCTTTTGACGAAGAAAAGGTCATGCCACTCCTTATCACAGTTCACTTGTGTACTTTGACTTTAGCGAGTTCAATAAGTGGATAGAGAAATAAGGCAAATTAAAATAATAAATTCCCCATCTTGAAGTTATCTTTTTCCACTTTACGTCGTTAAAAATACTCGCTGATGCTAGGCATCATCTGTGTTTTTTGCCTAGTCTAGTAGAAAAATATTTATCCAAGATGAGTATCTATTAACTTTAATTTGCCTAAATTAAATAAAAGAACAAACAAAGGTGAGGTAAAAAAACACCTACCGGTATTCGGTTTTCGGATCATCATGGGTAGGATTTTCAGTGGTTTTAATCGTTTGGCAATCCGAAAACTATTTTGATTTCTGTATAGAAAGAGGAGAGAAGAATATGATAATATAAAAAAAATGGAATACTCTAAACATTAGAGTATTCCATTTACATTGTTGAGAAACAATTATTTCATCACAATTTTCTTTGTCATAACACCTGCTTCGAAGTGAACTTTAGCTAAGTAAACACCAGAAGGTAAGTTATTACGTTTGAAGTTAAATTGGCTATCGTTGATATTTTGATCTGTACGTATGTGACGACCAGTCAAATCAAAGATTTGAATTTTTTCCATTGGAGTTGCATCACCAGATTGGAATAAAATGTAGTCATCAGCAGGATTTGGAGCAACTTGAAGATCTACTTGGATGTCTTGAAGGTTATCTGCACTAACAATACCCGTTAAGTCACAGCCTAGGTTTAAGGCGTAGCAAGCTCTAGGAGCAAAGTACTGAACAATAGAATCCATTCTAAGTAGAGCAGCAGCTTGGTCAGTACCACAATCTGAACCATCTACACCATAAGGCTCAGCAGAGTAAGAGAACCCCCAAGGATCAGATTGTTCTGTATCATTGGAATAGAAAGGGAAGAAACCATTAACGCCACCATTGACACTGTTGACATAATCAGAGATGTCGTCAAGATAAGTAGCATCAAAAATATTATTTAGACCTCTTTCGTCTGCTAAAGGAATAATGGAGCAACCACCAAAGACTTCTACAACAGGTAAGTTAATTGGAGGAGGAACATTTACAATACCATTAGAACAAGGAGCAAAAGGATCAGTAACTACATGAGCACTTATCAATGGAACATCACCAGGGGTAACCCAAGAAGTATCTCCGCAAGCTCCACCTAATTGAACTGCCAATTGAAAAGTAGCATCATAACCTACATGATTTGCAGTACAAAGAGAATCACCTTCAGGAATTCCAGGATAATTAGCAGGAGCTGCTGTATAAGCAGTTGCATCTAAATCACCATTGATTTGCTCAACAATCATAGGTCCAGCAGGAGTTACGAACTTAGGAATCCATGTATCTGTAATATCGTTTAGAGTGGCAGCACCATAAGTAACGTAAGCACCTGTACCAAATCCCCACATAGCAATTTTATTAGGATTTATATTGTACGGATTACCTAATTCTGCTACAGATTTTTTTAGGTATTTTACAGCAGTTCTAGCATCTTGGGCACCTCTATAAGCAGCATTGATAATCGTAAAAACCCTTGCTGTTGGATCTGGATTAGTTGGATCCCAACCTAGACGATAGGAAGGTGTAAAAGCAACATAACCCATTTTTGCTAATCGTTTCGCTAATTCTACAACATCAGCATCTTTATTAGTACCATTACATCCACCGTTAAATTGTGGAGGAAGAAAGTTACCTGTGTGTAAAATCAAAACAGCAGGACGATCTACTTCTGTATCTCCGTCAGGAGTATAGACATCCATTACTAAAGGTTGTAAAGAGGTGTGTTCAATTATTGGAATAGAAAGAATCGTGTAATTCTGACCATATACAACACCTTCTTCGACAGATACATCTGTAAATTGTTCTGTAATATATCTTTGAGCCAATAAGAATTGACTTTGAAAGATTAAAACAGTTAAGAATAGAAGAAATCTTTTCATAATTATTAATATATTAATGAATAATAAAGTTTAGTATAAAAAAATTATTGCTTTTTGAAATCGTATATAATAGATATATAAGCTAATCGTCCTATAGCAGGGCCTCCATAAGTTTGGTTGACTTTGTTGTTTAAAAGGTTAGAAGCTCCAATTTTTAGAGTACTATTAGCCTTTGGTAAACCAAAACTCAGCTGTCCATCCACTAATCCATAATTTTCGATAAAACCAGTAAATTGGGGTGATCCCTCAAACAAAAATCCTTCGACCCATTTGTAATTGAAACTGAAACCAAAATCTTTTATAAAAGAACCAATATTTAAGGGGATTCCTCGCCCAGAAACACCAATATTGTATTTATTTTCAGGTGTGTTGAATGCAGGGATAATAGGATCATCCTCATCTGATTTGAGTAATTTATTGAAGGAATAATTTCCAGAAAATTTATAGTATTTTCCAAAGTAGTAAGAAAGACCTACAGAAAACCCTTGTGTTGTTACTTGTTCAGTAGAATTGGCTGCTACTCTAAAAATACTTGTATTTGAAGGAATACCGGTTGTTACCGTATCAATCGTTGTTTCAACCCCTAAGTTATATCCAATAAAGTTATTATAAATATTAAAATAATAACTTCCATCTAAGTAAAGTTTTTCAAATAAAGTTGTACGGTATCCTGCCTCAAATGTTTTTACATTTTCAGGTTTAATAGGATCAATAGACAATGTTACTAGAGGTGCAGTATAAGACGTAGTTATATAATCTATAAAAGAATCAAGGCTAAATAAGTTATAATACCCATCTAGATTTCCTACTAAAGTTGCAGGGCCTACATTAAGATTTAAATATTGATCAGATAATGTTGGATTACGAACGCCACTTGAAAAAGAAAATCTTAGATAGTTTAATGGATTAGGAGAATAAACTAAAGAAGCTGCAGGAGTAAAGATGTAATTAAAATTTTCATTTTTATCCATTCTGAAAGTACCAGATAAAATCAGTTTTCTTGTGAATTTCTTTTGGAAACCTGTATAAATACCAAATTCAGAATTAGTAATTGTTTCTGTTTCATCTTTAAATACAGTTCCTTCTGTTTTAGGTGCATAAAGTCTATAATTCGCACCTACTTTAATTTCATCTAAGAAATTAGTGACGAAATTATACTCTCCATGTACATGATAAAGAGCGGATTTATCGAAAAACCTTGTGCCTCCTTCTGTATTTTTTGCTGATCTAATTTCATCGAAAGCACTTGTAAATTCAGGTGTTCCAGGAACATAAAAAGCATTACTTTCAGGTACTAAAGGGTTTTGAGTATTTGCACTAGCAGCAGCTTCTGAATGCCACTGAGTAAGCTCAGTTTGATGATTGTTTATCCAAGTTCTAGCTTGGTCATAATCAAAAATTAATTGACCAGTCATTGGGTTTACCGAAGGTGTTGGATATTCGCTCTCAAGCATTTGAGGGTAGATGTTCTCTTGCCAAAACCTTGTGTAATCTTGACTCCATAATTCTGGTTCTTTTGATCTTTCTTGTAGTCTTAATGCAGTAAAATAAGGGTCATAAGAATCACCAGCATCTTCATTAGTCGCATAAGCTCGAATGAAATATTTCCCTTTTTTTCTAAATTCTAAACGATTTTGAAAGAAAAGAATGTTTCTTAAACTAAAACGATTGTCTCCTTGATATACGGTAGTTCCATTACCCATACTTGAACTAATGATGAATTCGGGAGATTCAAAAACTGCATCAGGATTAGTTCTAAAATGTAAAGCTATATTAGCTTTTAGATTACGAGTATTGTAATCGACTAAGTCAATCTCATCATAACCAGTTCTATGGAAGGTACCCAAGCCAGCTTGGTTTTTCGGTAAGTTAAATTCTTCATCAGAAAAATCACTTAGTGAAAAATACTCATCGCCATATGTATTGACTTTATCCCACCCTCCAGGATTACCAAAGGGAGTATCTGTACCATCAACGGCTTGCTCATTTGTAGCCTCCCAATCGTCTGCTCTAAGAAAGGAAAAATTCAATTTATATGCAAAAAAGTCATTACCATCTTTATTTTTTATAGCATCTGCCCAGCGAATTTCTGAGTTAAATAAATTTCGCTCACCACCTTTTAGTAAAACGCTCAAACCCTTTTGTATAAATGGATTTTTAGTTTCCATTGCTATTACACCATTGAAGGCATTCGGCCCATAATAAGCAGAAGCTGCTCCTTGAATAATATCTACTTTAAGAACGTCAAGTTCTGAAGAACCTAGAAAGTTACCTAATGAGAAATTAAGTCCAGGAGATTGATTATCTACTCCATCAATAATTTGGAGTGAACGAACAGGGCTCGTACTATTAAACCCTCTTGTATTTATAACCTTAAATCCTAGACTGGCAGCAGTCAAATCGACTCCTTTTAAAGCACCAAGACCGTCATAAAAGTTATCAGCAGGAGTCTCTTTAATGGCTAAGATATCTAAGGATTCAACAGTAAGAGGAGCAGCTTTTTGTTTTTCAGAAACTTTTTGTCCTACGACTTCAACTGTTTGTGTAACAATAACATCTTCTTCAAGTGAAACTTTGATTTTTTGATCAGCAGAAGTTACTTCGATTGTCTTTTCTTTATACCCAACATAGGTAATAATAAGATTGGAAGGAAAAGCATCTACTTTTATTTCAAAATCACCATCAAAATCGGTTATTGTACCTGATCCTGAAAAACCTTCGACAACAATAGTAGCACCTATTAGTGGATCGTTATTATTTACATCACTAACTTTTCCTTTCACTGTTTGGGCTGAAGCCTGAAAGCTAGAGAATGAAAATAAGAAGACTATCAAATAGATAGGAGTATAAATTTTCATATAAGTAATTTCAATTGGTTTAAAAATGTATGAATTCGACGAGCAAAATAGTAATTTTTACATACTATTAGCTCATTTAATACATTTTTTTTATATACTTTTTTTTGCATATAAAAATATCCTAATTAAAATTACTCCTATACAACTATATCAAAGATATATTTTTTTATGGGAATAAAAAAATTGAACTCTAGTTGTTAAACAATTCTGATGCACTTATTGTTGCTTTAAATAATCAGTAAAACTAAAATCTTAAAGCATTTTTATGTTAAAAACAAAATATTTACTACTTGCAATCTTATTAATTACTTCTTTTTTTACTTTTGCTCAAACGGGAATTATAAAAGGGAGAGTTGTTAATTCTCTTAATAATGAACCCGTTATGTTTGCCAATATATTAGTCGTTGGTACGGATAGAGGCGAAACGACTGACGAAAACGGCGATTATTTTATAGAAGGATTAGAACCTGGTTTGTATTCTATTTCAGTCTCTTTTGTCGGATTTAAAGACGAGACAGCCTACGAAATACAAGTATCTAATTCGAAGCCTGCTATCATTAATCTGAAGATGGAAGAGTATGCAGAAGAATTAGAAGAGGTCGTGGTCAAAGCTTCGCCTTTTAGAAAGACTGAAGAAAGCCCCGTTTCTTTGCGATCTATCGGAATTGCTGAAATACAGCGTAACCCTGGCGGTAATCGTGATATTTCAAGAGTGGTTCAAAACTTACCAGGTGTAACGACGACGGCGTCTTTCAGAAATGATTTGATCATTAGAGGTGGAGCACCTAACGAAAATCGCTTTTATCTGGACGATGTAGAAGTACCAAACATCAATCATTTTGCTACTCAAGGTGCTTCGGGAGGACCTGTTGGCTTGATTAATGTCGACTTCATTAGAGAAGTTGATTTTTATAGTGGAGCCTTTCCAGCTAATCGGGGCAATGCTTTGAGTTCTGTCTTTAATTTTAAACAACGAGATGGACGAAATGACCGATTAGGTTTTACTGGTACCGTTGGTGCTAGTGATTTGGGGATGACGCTTGAAGGACCCATTGGTAAAAAAACAACATTCCTGTTTTCTGCTCGTCGATCATATCTTCAATTTTTATTCGAAGCTTTAGGTTTACCTTTCCTGCCTACTTACAATGATTTTCAAACGAAGTTTAAAGTAAAGTTAGATACCAAAAATGAGTTGACATTTATTGGCTTAGGAGCTATTGATAATTTTGAGCTGAATCTTGATGCGAATGAAACGGAAGAGCAACAATACTTGTTGGATAATTTACCCGTCAATACACAATGGAATTATACTAACGGTATAGTGTATAAGCGCTACCGAGACAGTGGCTATACTACTTTTGTGTTGAGTCGCAATATGCTCAACAACAAAGCAGAAAAGTACTTGAATAACGATGATACAAACGAGGATAATTTAATACTTAATTATCAGTCGCAAGAGATCGAAAATAAATTGAGAATTGAAAATACAAGTAGGAGAGGAGCCTACAAATTAAATGTTGGTGTCAACTACGAATTTGTAAAATACAATAACACTACGAAAAATAAAATCTTTACTTCTTCAGGTCCACAAGACATCAACTATTCTTCAAATTTTAACATGCACAAGTATGGCTTATTTGGTCAAGTGAGTAGAACATGGATGAATGATCGTCTGATTCTTTCTTTAGGTTTGCGAACAGATGCGAATTCGTATTCGAATGAAATGAGTAATCCTTTACAACAGCTTTCTCCTCGATTTTCATTATCCTATGCACTTAATGAACGATTGTCTTTTAATTTTAATACAGGTATTTATTATCAGTTACCACCCTACACGATTTTAGGATATCAAGAAGATGGAGCCTTTGTCAATAAAGAAAATGGAGCCAAATATGTCCGAAATAATCACTTCGTTGCGGGCTTAGAGTTTAACACTGCTACTAGTTCAAAAATTACAATAGAAGGGTATTATAAATACTATAATGATTATCCGTTTTTATTGCGTGATAGTCTAACCTTAGCCAACTTAGGTGGTGATTTTGGTGTGATCGGTAACGAGCCTTCGGTACCACGTGCAGATGGTAAAAGTTATGGAATAGAATTTTTATTTCAACAACGGTTGTATAAAGGATTTTATGGTATAGCTTCTTATACATTGGGCTGGAGTGAGTTTGAAGATAAAAAGAATAACTTTGTCGCTTCTTCGTGGGATGCTCGAAATATTGTTAATTTGACGCTCGGAAAACGATTTAAGAAAAATTGGGAAGTTGGAGTAAATTGGCGCTTCCAATCGGGACTACCTTATTCTCCTTTCGATTTAGAACAATCTGCTTTAGTTGATAATTGGCAACGAAATGGACGAGCAACTCGAAATTATAACTTACTGAATACAGAAAGAGGTGAGGCAAGTAGTGTTCTAAATATGCGAGTTGACAAAAAATGGTTCTTCAAAAAATGGAGTCTCAATCTTTATCTTGATATTCAAAATGTATTGGGTAATTCTGTTGCACAAGAAGAATATATTTTAGATCGTTCTGTCGAGTTAGATGACAATGGAAGTCC
Organism: Saprospiraceae bacterium; assembly: GCA_020630735.1. GTDB lineage: Bacteria > Bacteroidota > Bacteroidia > Chitinophagales > Saprospiraceae > JAHDIP01. The sequence continues at coordinate 25,996 of JAHDIP010000050.1, forward strand.
GCTCGGAGGTGTCCTGATTGAAAATCCAGCTGCTGATCCTTCCGACTGGCGTATTATTGAAAATCCAACTGCAGCTCCTAGTGATCAGCGCTATCAGTTGAAAACTCTGGATGCTGCAACTAGTTCTCCTATACCAACGTTAGGTATCGTGATCGGTATATAAATTGTTTTCCAATACTTTTATATTGAAGGTTGGTTGGCTACTTGGTGCTTTTCAATTACTGATTAGGTTTTGAAAGACTTGGACTAGCTATAACTTTGTTAGCGAAAATATTTCTTTTTACGGCTTTTTCTCACTAGGTATTTTACTTGTTATCTCGATCTACCATTATAAGTTGAGCCAATTTCCAAAAGTCAAAAAGCTTGAGACTAGGATTTGGAGAATGGAAGTTGTTCATGATTTTACTTTCAATAGCTTTGTAGCCTTTCAAGATCATGATATGAGCACCCAATTGTTTACTTTTTTTGAAGGAGTTGAGTAAGGTTGTTTCAATCAAGTCATCTTTTTGGGAGAGATAATATAAGTTTTCAATTGCTTGTCTATTCTTTTTGATAAAGACATCTGTACGTTCAAGACCAATATGTTCAAGTGGATTGTCTAGATGTTTGATGGCGATACTTTTATCTTCTAGTGTTAAACCAAAGATTGTATCTTCATGACCGTACTGCGTTAAATTTTCATCAAACCAAATTTGTTCGAATAAAACTTTAGGCATCAAAAAATTGTTTGTCATAAACGAATGGTAGGGAGCAATATTTCGTTCGTCTACGGTATATTGTTCTCGTTCTCGACCAACAAACCAATGAAAAAATAATTCGGGAGCAGCAGGTGGATAAGGACTGTATGAACGACCACCATATAAAAGTGTATTTGGGTCAAGATGATCCAAATAGTTTTTTACATAAGTATCGTGGTTAATTTTGGAATCGCAATCTAAAAAAAGCAAATATTCGTATTGTGCTTTTTTGACGAGTTCATTACGTATTTTGGATCGACCTATATTTTCTTTTAGTTCAATATAATTGACGAGTTCTAACTTGGCAAGCTCACTGTTTTCTTCTCTAAATATCTTTTCAGAACAATCATCGAAGCAAAGAATCTCAAAAGTAGTAGCACACTCTTCACACTGTCGATACAAGTCAAAGACTAGCAGTCGCACATCAAAATTATAGATGGGGATTAATATTGAAAGCATGCCGTGCTTATTTTGCGCAAAGGTATTAAAATAACTTTAGTTATAATATCTAAATTAAACTTTAATTTAAGACTATTTATTTTTGGGGGGTTGCTATGTATTTTGCCGTTTTTTAGGGTTACTGTAGGCAAAATATTACAATTTATTGATAGTTAAGGAGTAAACATATTATAATCCTAATACAACTATAAGACCAGAAATAGAAAAAAGTGACTCTTTTTAGATTTATTTTCAAAAAATACAGTTTCAACGAAAACTGAAAGTTCCGAAAGATGTTATATTTGTGAGCTTTTAATAAAATGCTATTGACTACAAAAATTATGGAAAATACAAATTTAGACTTACTCATTGACGATGAATCGCTTACAAAAGAATTGCGAACCATTGCACAAAAAGTCAAAAACGAAGAACGAATAAGCGAAGAAGACGGTCTTTACTTATTTGATCATGCTGAACTAGGCTACCTTGGTTGTCTTGCCAATTTTATTCGTAACCGCAAGCATGGTGATAATACCTATTTCAATCGTAATTTCCATATGGAGCCTACCAACGTTTGTTTGTATACCTGTACTTTCTGTTCTTATTCACGTCTGATCAAAAAAAGAGAAGAAGGGTGGGAATATACAATGGACGATATGATGGATATCATCAAGAAATATGACGATCAACCTGTTACTGAAGTTCATATTGTAGGAGGAGTGTTACCTCAATATGATCTTAAATTTTATACCGAGCTTTTCCAACAAATTAAGCAACATCGTGCGGCCTTGCATATCAAAGCATTAACACCAGTTGAGTACCATTATATTTTCAAGAAAGGGAAGGTGAGCTATGCTGAGGGAATGAAGTTGATGAAAGAAGCTGGTCTTGATTCTATGCCAGGTGGCGGTGCCGAAATATTTCATCCAGAAATTAGAGATCAAATAGCTGGGGGCAAATGTTCAGGTGAAGAGTGGTTGCAAATTCATGAAGAATGGCACAAGCTTGGCATGCGTTCGAATGCAACTATGCTATATGGACATATCGAAAAATTTAAACACCGAGTACATCACCTAGAAGAATTACGTAAGTTGCAAGATCGTACTGGAGGTTTCCAAACATTCATTCCATTGAAGTTTAGAAATAAAGGCAACCAAATGTCACATATTGCCGAATCGACTACATTAGAAGATTTACGAAACTATGCAATTAGCAGAATTTACTTAGACAACTTTGACCACATTAAAGCATACTGGCCTATGATTGGAAGAGTAACTGCTCAACTTTCGTTGGCTTTTGGTGTTGATGATATAGATGGTACAATAGACGATACCACAAAAATTTACACAATGGCTGGCTCCGAAGAACAAAATCCAGCTTTAAGTACCGAAGAATTGGTCAAGCTCATTCGTCGAGTTGGACGAAAACCAATAGAGCGAGACACTTTATATAATGTAGTGACTGATTATACTGATCATGTTTTTGAAGATGATTCTAAATACAAAGGCTATATTTCTTTGCCTGTAAATAATAGTTAAAAATGAACAAAACAATTTATTTTATAAGACATGGAGAGACTGATTTTAATAAAGAAAGAATTGTTCAAGGAAGTGGAGTCGATTCTTCTCTCAATGACTTGGGGCGTCAGCAAGGAAAAGCTTTTTTTGAAAAGTATAAAACAATTGACTTTGATGTAGTCATAAGTTCCAAACTGCAACGAACACATCAAACAATAAAACCGTTCATAGATACTGGTCTGAAATGGGAGCAATATGGAGAGATCAATGAAATAAACTGGGGCGTACATGAAGGAAAAAAAAGTAGCCCTGATATGATCAACGCATACAAAGCCATGATCAAAGAATGGGGAGAAGGAAATTTGGATGCTCGCTTGGAAGAAGGAGAGAGTGCTGCTGAATTATCAGAACGCTTGCGTCGTTTTTTTGATCATGTAGAACAACGACCAGAAAAAAATATTCTTGTTTGTACACATGGTCGTACATTGCGATGTATCATGTGCTTGCTCAAAAAACAAGATCTTGGAGAGATGGAAAATTATCGACATAGTAATACAGGTCTTTTTTTAGTTCACTATAAAGATGGTGCTTACCAAGTAGCGTTAGAAAACGATACTAGTCATCTTGAAGCCTAACTTATGAATAAAATAAAAGTCACAGCAGTTAGTTATCTGAATACAAAACCATTATTGTATGGGATTTTCCAAAATGGTTTAGAAAATGAAATAGCTTTAGAATTAGATATCCCTTCTGTTTGTGCACAAAAACTCAAAAGTGGCGAAGCTGATTTAGGTTTAGTTCCTGTAGCTATTATTCCTGAGTTAGAAACGCCTTATATCGTTTCAGATTATTGCATTGGAACAATTGGAACTGTCAAGACTGTTTGTATTTATAGTTGTTGTCCGATAGAAGAACTTACACATTTGTATTTAGATTATCATTCTCGTACTTCAGTAGAATTGGTAAAAGTGTTGCTAAAAAAATATTGGAAATTACAACCTGAATTTATTAAAGCTCAACCTGGTTTTGAAACGAAAATTAATGAAACACATGGTGCTTTGATTATTGGTGATCGTGCGATGGGGTTAGAAGAGAAGTATCCTTTTGTCTATGATTTAGGTGAAGCTTGGTTAGATTTTACAGGGCTGCCTTTTGTCTTTGCAGCATGGGTCAGCAACAAACCTTTGGACGAAATCTTTGTTCGACAATTTAATGCCGCTTTAGCAAATGGTATTGCTCATATTCCGCAATTAGTTTATCTGTTACCAACACCTCATTCAGGTTTCGATCTTAAAGAATACTTCACCAATAATATTAGTTACGAATTAGATGAGCAAAAGAAAAAAGGCTTGTCATTATTTTTGGATGAAATAAGTGAAACCATTCAACCTAGTCTGCAATTAGGACTTAGTAGCTAATGCTTAAATTTCCCAAACCGATGAAACAAACACTAAAAATTCTATTTTATTTCTTACTATTTTTCTGTATTGCTTGCCAAAATGAACCTACTGCAAACGAAACAACGGTAACTCATATCGCTTCTGATAATCAAATTACTTGGACTACAAATGGGGTGCGATTTAGCCCTCCACAAGTAAGGGGGTTCTTATTTCAAAAAAATAATTACTACCAACTAGACATGAGTGCGATGGAAGGCTCGGCTGGGTTATTGCTGATTTTGGTAACAGATAACGAAAATCTAAAAGGTAGATATTCGATCGAACAAGTCGATAAAGATGGGATTCCTTTCTCCAAAACAGGTGTCAAAATGAATACCTTGGAAAATGGTATGCTTAGCGTATACATTTCAGAAGATTGCAAATCTATTGAAGGCTTTATCGCCATAGAAGAGTACGATAAAATTAACCAAACTATTAGTGGTCAATTTGAAGTCAACTTATGTACCAATGGTCGATTTGGTAAAGTAGATAATAAAATGCTTACCAATGGACAATTCGAAAAAATCGCCTTAAATACACCAAATACTCAATAAATCTGATAGGCTCATCTCAAACTAATTCAAGTCTGATATAAAAAAACAAGCTACCAGTCGAAATATTTTCTTCAAAGTAAAAAGAAGGTTTAATTTATAGCGTACTAAACTAATGAATAAAAGCTATGATAAAATATTTTATTCTTCTAAACGTAACTTTGGTC
>JAHDIP010000341.1 GCA_020630735.1 Saprospiraceae bacterium
CATTATGGCTATTTTGTTTTTTATATTTTGTATCTTACGATTAAAAGAAATTTATTATGGTGACGAGAAATTACCCCAATCTTACTCCTTTTTTACTAGTTATATTTCTTTTAGTAACCTTATCAACTACTGCCCAAAATCGTTTTAATGCAGGAGCCGTAGTAGGGTTTAACCTAGCACAAATAGATGGTGACGACCACTCAGGTTATAGGAAGTTTGGGCTTCAAGGAGGACTACGGGGCGTAGCCGTATTAAATAAAGAACTACAGTTTAGTGTCGAGATGTTATACAGCAGGCGAGGAAGCCGATCTAAAAAATCGAAAGGTGAAAAATATAAACTAGAACTCGATTTAACCTATGTTGAATTGCCATTTTTGTTTAATGTTTTGACAAAAGAAAAAGGAGAGAAAAAGAGAGATCGTTACCATTCCTTACATCTGTATCTAGGTGCCTCTTACGGTCGTTTGTTTTCTGCCAATGTAGATGAAAATATTCCCCGAAAAGATCCTGATGAGGATATTATTTTTTCAAATTATAAAGAGGATTATAATAAGAACGATGTTAGTTTTGTTATAGGTGCTAATTACTTTTTTAATAAAAATATGGGGATTAATTTTCGACATTCTTTTTCTCTTATTCCGCTGTACAAATCCTCAAATTTTGGTGGGAGATATCCAAGTCTAAATGGCTATTTCGGAAGTCTCCAATTGATCTATATGCTTTAAACTAGGAAGTATAAACTATTATCCGTTAAATATTGTGAGTATTCGTTTTCATCCAAATGATATTCTCAAAAGATACTCTTAGTATTTGATATGAATAGTATAGTTCGTTCCTCCCTTTTTTGGGGGATTATCTTTTTTTGGTTTTGACTTAGAAGTTGTATAAGTATATTGGATTTGATGCGTCGTAGATTTGGGGACCGCTTCTATCTTTTTAGTCGGTTTTTCTTTTGGTAACCGAAAATGTATTTGTAAATTTTTATGAAACTTTAGCCCTTTTTGTCGATTTTTAGGAACCTTAAATTTTAATAACTTCACCAAACGCATAGCTTCTTTATCACAACCATACCCCAAACTAGAAACGACCTTGGCATCTACTACTTTACCGAGATGACTTATCGTATATTTTACATAGACCGTACCTTCAATCTTATTTTCTAGAGCAGCCTTTGGGTATTTCAAATTCTCTTTAATAAACATTCGCATTGCCTTTAGCCCTCCTTCATAGATAGGTTTCTTAATAAAGTGCTTATCTTTCCGTTCTTTTTGCATGGTTTATTTTTTACTTAAATTTACCTCTATGGGAACTTATACCCCTACTAAATACGTATGGATAGGTATAAAGATTCTACAGTTAAGAAACTAAAGATAATCCTATTCTACCTTCTTCGCAACGATTTTAGTTTTTATGGAAAACATATATCGCCTATTTAGAGTTTTGGGAAAATGGAAAGAACAATACCTTTTTGCAGGAATGCTACTAGGAGTCTCTTCGTTTGTGCAAATGATGGAACCCAAAGTATTACAAATAGCAATAGATCAAATCGTAAAACATATAGGAGTGGGAGGTCGCCAACTACAAGAACCTGATTGGCTGGTTCAGTTTTTTTATACAATACTCCCATCTTTTGATGCTGAAAATCTGACGAAAGGAATGTTTGGTATTGGCATATTATTTATATGTTTAGCACTAGTTCGATCATTGTCTTATTTTGTAGCGGGAGTAATCGCTGCATCTAGCACAGAGAAGGCGATAAAATCGCTTAGAGATTTTTTCTTTCAACACATTCAAGCCTTGCCTTTACGACAAATTGATAAGTTTCCGACAGGCGAAATGATTCAGCGTTGTACAGGAGATATTACGACTGTTCGAAATTTTATTGGTACTCAAATTACAGAAGTCATTAGACTCATTGCCCTATTCTTTGGAGCACTTATTATGATGCTTTCAGTTCACGTTTCATATGCGCTCATTTCAATTGCCCTAGTTCCTTTTATTACGATTACAGCGCTTTTCTTTTTTATGAAAGAAAAGAAAGTATGGGATGAACACGAAAAAGAACAAGATAAACTAACAGCCATCATTCAAGAAAACCTAAATGGAATTAGAGTCGTTCAAGCCTTTGCGAAAGAAGATTACGAAATTGAAAAATTTCATCAGCAAAACTTAGCCAAACGGGCTGTTGGTTTGAAACATGTTGCAATTCACCAATGGTTTTGGACCTATTCAGATTTTTTAATTAACCTTCAAATTGCGATTTCTTTAGTAGCGGGTGCGTATTTTTCATTTGCCCAACAAATTAGTTTAGGAGAGTTTGCCAGCTTTTTTACTTATGCTGTCGTGGTTACCTGGCCAATGCGAAAAATAGGACAAGTAGTCTCTCAAATGGGTATGGCTACGGTAGCTATGGAACGGATGACAGAGATCATAGATGCAAAAGAGGAGGACTATGAAGGCTATAAACCTCCAAATGGAATCAAAGGCGATATTGAATTTAGGAATGTGGTTTTTAAGTACACAAAAGAGGATGAGCATAATGCCTTAGATGGTGTAAGCTTCAATATAAAAGCAGGAGAAAAAGTTGCATTTATGGGTGGAACGGGTGCAGGTAAGTCAACTATTATTGCTCTTCTTGCTCGTTTTTATGAACCTGATAGTGGGGAGATTTTTTTAGACGGAAAACCATTGCGTGAGTACAGTAAATCATCATTGAGGAGTCGATTAGGGATTGTTCACCAAAAAGCTTTTTTGTTTTCTACTAGTGTAAAAGAGAATATCAATTTTGCTAACAAAGCTGTTTCTGAAGAAGAAATATTGGAAGTAGCTAGCATAGCAACAGTTGCCGATTTTATTCCTAAACTACCAAACGGATATGAAACTTTAGTTGGCGAAAAAGGAGTTAGTTTATCTGGTGGACAAAAACAACGAGTCGCCTTAGCTAGAACCTTATTAATAAAACCAGATGTGTTATTACTTGATGATGCAACCTCTGCTGTCGATACCGAAACAGAGTATAAAATACAAAATGCTTTACAGAAAAGAATGGAGGGTAAGACTGCTATTATCATTGCGCATCGTCTGACATCAATACAAAATGCTGACAAAATAATTGTTTTCAAACAAGGAAAAATACTAGAACAAGGTACGCATAACGAACTACTCGAACACAATAAGTTTTACAAGAAAGTTTACAATCTTCAAGTCGCTTTAGAAACTGAAATTGAAGATAATTTATGAGCCAGATGAAAGAAAAACAGTTTACTTCACAAAAAGCCTTATGGCCTTTTTTACTTAGGATGTTTCGTTATAGCATGCGCTATAAAGGCTGGATGTTACGTTTTGCATTTTGGACAGTAGTAGTCTCTATCGTTGACTCTATCTTCCCACTTATCTTGTTGGGCTTAATGGATAATGTGATTACTCCACAACTAGCAGAGATGAAAGTAGCATTGGATTCGAACCAACCCTTTGAACTAGATTACTCTGGCGTTTTTTATTATGCAGGCCTCTGGCTGCTTTTAGGAACCATACAAGTAATAGGTGTTTTTATTTTTATCAAATATGCAGGGCGTGTACGAGAATATATCATGTACGAGTTGCGAGAAGATTTATTTAAAAAACTACAACAGCTCTCTTTTTCGTATTATGATCGTTCGGCATCGGGTTGGCTTCTAACTCGTATTACATCCGATACAGATCGAGTGTGTGAGGTTGTCTCATGGGGTTTATTAGATGCTATCTGGGGATGTACCATGATAGTGTTTTGTACAATAGCCATGTTAATTTATAGTTGGAAGTTAGCATTAATCATTATCATTTGTGTACCATTGATGTTGATTGCATCAATAAGAGTAAGACTTTTAGTTTTAAAATACTCAAGAGCTTCTAGAAAAATAAATAGTGAACTTACGGCATCATACAATGAACATATCAATGGGGTAAAAGTAATTAAAGGCATGGCGCAAGAACCACAGGCAACTGCCCGCTTTCAAGGTTTAAGTAGCCAGATGCATTTAGCTTCTTACCGATCAGCTTATTATACAGCGATGTATATGCCATTAGTCGTTTTTACAGGTTCAATAGCAGCAGCATTAGTTATCTTTTTTGGTGGTCAAATGGCATTGGCTATACCAGCAGGTATTACAATTGGTTATTTGATAGCTGCATTCGAATATGCTATGCGTATCTTTTTACCGATTATAGATATCTCTCGGTTTTATGCTTTAGCACAAGGAAGCCTTTCGGCAGGAGAACGTATTTTTTCTTTATTAGATGAAGAGGTTGCTATAAAAGATGCAGAAGACGCAACAGATTTTGATAAGATAAAAGGGGAAGTTATTTTTGATAATATAGGGTTCCATTATAATAAAGAAAACCCAGTACTAAAAAAATTCAACCTTAAAATAGAACCAGGACAATCCATTGCATTAGTAGGAGCAACAGGTGAAGGCAAATCAACTATTGTCAACTTAATCTGTCGTTTTTACGAACCAATAAGTGGTCATCTTTTGATAGATGGAGAAGAATACAGAACAAAAACGCTCAAGAGTTTGCGTAGTCAGATGGGGGTAGTATTGCAAAGTCCACATCTTTTTGCAGGCACTATTCGAGAAAACGTACGTTATGGACAGCAAAGCGCAACGGATGAAGCAATTCATAAGGCTTTAAAATTAGCTGCTGCAGAAAATTTCATTAGTAGACTTGATGAAGAAGTAGGAGAGGGAGGCGATACGCTTTCGCAAGGCGAAAAGCAACTCATTTCTTTGGCTAGAGCCATTCTTGCTGATCCAGCAATTTTTATTATGGATGAAGCTACATCTGCTATTGATACCATTACAGAGGCAAAAATACAGCAAGGTATCGAAAATGTATTGAGCAATCGTACAGCAATTATTATAGCACATCGTTTATCAACAATCAAGAATTGCGACCGCATACTAGTTATAAAAGAAGGAGCCATTATCGAAGACGGTGCACACCAAGTATTAATTAATGCTAAAGGGCACTATTATGGTCTCTATACAAAACAACTTAGAGAGAAGCGATTAAGCGAAATGATCAGCGATACTAAATAAGTACGGTATTTTGGGAAGGAGCTTTGTGCTTTCTAATGGGGGAATGAAATTATTAAGGAGTATACCTTTCGGGGTTCGGTTATCTGATCATCTTAAGGATTGATTGGCAATCAGAAAACCATTTTGGTTGCTGTATAAACCTAAAAGAATTATTAATTTTTTGATAAGACTGGAGCCCTTGCTCCACAACAATCGCTATCTTGACGATCAATTAGCCCATCCCCATCATCATCAATTCCATTATCACAAATTTCAGG
>JAHDIP010000051.1 GCA_020630735.1 Saprospiraceae bacterium
CGAGGCATTTTTTGAATTAGCATAGCTTTTGCCCAGAGGCAAAAAGAGCAATTACTAGCTATTGTTGAAAAAAATAACGAAGTATTAACCAAAAAGATACCGTCATAAAAGTGTAAGTTATATTTGTCCTAGCACTTACTTATTCAAATCTAAAATCTTGAGTATAGTAGAATTTATCTGTTGGTCTACTCGCACTTACTTCTAAAAAACAAGTGCCCTTAATTCATCTATGACAAGCATTCGTAATGAAAACAAAAAACTATTCATAATGATATGTTTTCGTTTTCATTTAAACTTTAATCTTTATTTTCAGCCTTTAAAAGGGCTTACTTTAGAAACTATTTTAGCTAAAGCCATTGCTTTGTTTGTATCACCAGATATTTTCAACCGACCTTGGATAAAAGCTGTTTGTAATTTTAATTCCCCTTTTGCAATTTTCAAAAAGTGCTCGTCTTTGATCGTAAATGTAGCATCTGGATTAGCAGCTTTACTTTTGCGAACACTAATCGGAGATTTACTAATATCTATTTTCCAAGAAGTTTTAGAGTCTACTAAATCAAATTGATAAACACCTGGCTTAGGGCGAATAGCTTTCGCATGTTCTTTGAAGTGTTTTCTGAAATGAGCAAAGATTTTACTTACAGGAGTAGTTGTCTTTTTCTTCTTCGCTTTCTTTGCTTTTTTCGTTTTTACATGTTTATGAATTTTATCCTCTAAGTAATTAGCAGACTCTCGAATGTAGCGAGAAAACAAGTCAATATCAGGCATTGACTTCGCATCAGAAGTAGGACTTATTGTCACCAATCCATTATAACTAAAAATAGTAATGATCAATCCCATGCCATCAATAATAGGTGCCATTCCCATCACCGACAACAATTTATGACCATTAAGATAAAGAGGAAACTGAGGACCTGGTACATTAGTGATTGTTGCATTGAAAAGCGGATTATGCAAATCCGCTAAATTGTATCTAGAGTACAAACGTGCCGCTTGGTTAGCAATACCAAACGGAACAGTTTCTGCCATATTTGCTAAAGTCTTTGCTCCAAGTGCTTTTTGATAGGTCTTTCCTCTGGTTGTATGTTCGTTAATTGTTTCCAATCGTTCAATAGGATCTTCAATATTGGTTCCTATCTGAACAAGCATAGAAGAGATTTGATTATCCTGCTGATTCGATTCACTTTCGGTACGAGTCGAAACAGGTATCATAGCTACTAAAGATTTTGATGGCAATTTTCCTTTATCATTTAGGTATTTTCGCAACGCACCAGCACAAATACCTAACAGTAAATCATTTAAAGTTACATCCATTATTCGGCGTAAAGCCTTTAAGCGATCTAATGATAGAATTGCTGTATTCCATTTTCGTCTAGGCGAAATGATGCCATTCAAAGGCGTATTAGGAGCAGTAAACGAAGCCGTTGGAAGGTTAGCTGGTTGCACCCTTGTCAATGCACCAGACTTCACTGTAGATGTAACAACATTTGTAAGTAGTCGAGGAAATTTAAACGGGTCTTCTGCAAAGCTAATCGAACTTTTCAAAACTAAAGCCAATTCACTTGGAATCGACTTGGGCTTATATGGACGAGGCTCAGGTATATCTTTTTTATCTGGCGACATGTCAAAGAGTAAACTCAATAAGCCTGCTCCTGCCACACCATCAATTGCTACGTGATGAATTTTAGAAATAATCGCTACAGATCCTTTAGGAACTTGTGGAATATTATCTAATCCTTCTACAAAGGTAAAGGACCACAACGGACGAGTTTGTGGAAGTGGTTCGCTAAATATATCAGAAGCTAGTTTTCGCAATTGTTTCCAATCTCCAGGTTTGGGTAAAGCAACATGCTTCAAGTGTAAATCAATATCAAAGTCTGGATCATCCACCCAATAAGGATAATCAATACTCATAGGTGCATAGATCAATCGCTGACGCAACTTTGGTATTTGATGAATTCTAGACAAGATGGTTGCTCGTACGGTCTCTAACTTTAAAGAACCTTCAATAACAGTAACCGAACCAATATTCATTGGACTATTAGGTCGTTCAGCATAAAGAAATGCTGCATCCATTCCAGAAATGGATTTGATATTTTTATTGTTGAATTGCTTTAGAAACTTTGCTAACATATGCTTGATATTTGAATCTTAGTGATATGGCTCAAAGTTACTATATTTTATTAGTATCGGGAAATTTATCAGCATAGGAAGTTTTGTCTAGACAATTACAGGTAAAAACACCTAAATATTTTTTCTTCATACTTGACAAACTTTTGGAACACGACTAGAATCACTCCGCTACTTCTGAATGTATCTCTTGTATTTTTACATAGCGCAAGAATACGCCCCAAGCCATAATGACACTAATGATAAATCCAACCTTACCATCTAAAATACCAAGCTGAATAAAATAGTGTTTGAAAAAACGAAAAAGTGGTTTGAGGTATAAGTGAAAAAAAGTAACACGTGGTGTTTTGGCTAAATGGTCTTGAGCCGACCATGTACTATAACGTTGCATCTTATCTAAAAAATGATTGAGATCTTTGTAAGTATAATGCTCTAGTTTATATTGTAACTTTCCAATATTAATACCTTGTGTTTGAATTTCTTCATGTACCTGTTTGTTATCATAACGGCAAAGATCTCTTTGAATCAAACGAATAACGGCATCGCCTTGCCAACCACTATATTGTACTTTTTTGCCCATAAAAAAACTCTGTCGCCCGATCCAAAAAGCATCTTCTTTTATCTCCGCTTGAAGTAAAGTTTGAATTTCTTTTTTGAGTTCAGGAGTAAGGCGTTCGTCCGCATCTAAGATTAGCACCCAATTATGTTTTACTTGTGGAATTGCCCAATTTTTCTGGTCAGCAGGTCCTGTATATTTTCGCTGGACTACGAAGGAGGTGTATTTTTTGGCAAGTGTAACTGTCTCATCGGTACTAAATGAGTCAACCACCATAATTTCATCTACCCAATCTAGTGATTGCAATAGCGCTTCTATATTGTGCGCCTCATTGTAGGTTGGAATGATAACCGAAAGGGGAAACATTCAAAATGAAATTTACGGATTGATAAAATTGATTGATTGCATTAATAACGGTAAATTATTCCAAAAGGTATTTTACAAAATTAAAAAATGCAATCAATCAATCAATCAATCAATCAATCTAATTCGAAGATAAATTGCCATAAGCGACAAAATATGGATTGAGTAAATTCTCTTTATTGTATTGTAATGGTTCTTTTGTTTCGTCATTAATAACTTTTCCACCTGCCTCTTCCAAAACGATCTGCGCAGCACCTGTATCCCACTCCATCGTAGGAGCCAAACGAGGATAAATATGTGCTGATCCTTTTGCCAAAATGATAAACTTCAGGGAACTACCTTGAGATACTAAATCAGGGTTTTTAAATTTACTCACAAATGCTTCAGTAGCTTCATTAAGGTGAGAACGAGAGCAAACTAACTTTAAATGTTCATCACTTAATTCGAAAGTATTTGCTGCTAAGCGATCTTCTTTTCCATCTTTGATGATAAAAGCACCTTCGCCTTTTACAGCCCAATACATTTCATCTAATACAGGCGCATAAACGACACCTAATACAATTGTTTGATTGTGGATCAAAGCAATATTCACTGTAAATTCGCCATTGCGTTTGATAAATTCTTTCGTACCATCTAAAGGGTCAACTAACCATGCATATTCAAAACCTTTACGTTCTGAATAAGGAATTTCTTTGTTTTCTTCCGAAATGATCGGAAACTTCGCAGGTAATTTTACCAAGCCATCACAAATAATTTTGTTGGCAGCACTATCGGCTATTGTTAAAGGCGAATTGTCTGCTTTGCGTTCTATCTGTACATCAGCAGAAGCATTATAAATTTCTAGTATTTTTTCGCCTGCTTCTTGAGCTATTCCAATTACTTCTCTTGCGATTTTAGTTAAGTCCATTGTTGATTAAATATTTTTAAGTATTATTAAGGAATTGTTTAACACGCTCATTCAAGAATATCTGCTGATTTGTGTACAATTCCTTTGCTTTTTTTACCTTTGCAAAGGTATTAAAAAAATTGTAATAGATTAACCCATCAATAAATCCTTCAGATCCCCCATTCTCATTAGTCTTATTAACAACTACATAAATTAAGACTACTATTTTGCAACAAATTAGTAGTATATAATCGTTTAAAAAACAATATTTTACTACTAATCCCCAGAAAACTTTGTATACGTACCATAATCGGTTTTCCTGCCTAGTAGGACATACTGCATTTGCACATCAATAAAAATAAATATAAACATATGAAGAAAATATTAGTAACAGGAGGATGTGGCTTTATTGGTAGCCATACTATCGTTGATCTTATTGACAACGGTTTCGACGTTATTTCTGTAGACAGCAACATTAATTCCGATCTTTCAGCTCTAAAAGGGATAGAGAATATTACGGGTGTGAAGGTTAAAAACTACACATTTGACCTTTGCGACCTAGAAAAAACAAGGCAATTATTTACTGAAAACAAGGATTTAGTAGGTGTCATTCATTTTGCAGCACTTAAAAGTGTAGGCGAGTCGGTAGATAAACCGCTCTTATACTTTCAAAACAACCTAAACAGCTTACTTAATATAATGACTTGTTTGAAGGAATTTAACGTCAATAACTTTATTTTCTCTTCGTCTTGTTCTGTGTATGGTAACGCCAAAGAATTGCCTGTAACAGAATCGACACCAATGGAAGAAGCTGAATCACCTTATGCTCGTACAAAGCAAATGGGAGAACACATGATTCAAGATTTTTCTAGAAAAAATACAAAGATCAATTCTATTTTACTTCGTTACTTCAATCCCGCAGGTGCCCACGATAGCAACTTGATAGGTGAGTCTCCAATCAATAAGTCTACGAATCTAGTTCCTGTTATTACAGAAGTGGCTATCGGCAAACGAGAAATGCTTACCGTCAATGGGCACGATTATAATACACGTGATGGCTCTTGTATTAGAGATTACATACACGTAATGGATTTGGCTAATGCCCATACTAAAGCCTTGCAATATACTATAGCTGAAAAAAACAATAGCAATTGTGAGGTTTACAATCTTGGTATTGGAGCAGGCGCATCAGTTATTGAAGCAGTTAAAGCTTTTGAGAAAGTGGCTGGTTTGAAATTAAACTATACCTTAGGTGATCGTCGCCCAGGTGACGTAGAAGCTATTTATTCTAACTATGATAAAGCCTCTAAAAACCTTGGTTGGCAGCCTAAAAGAGGTATTGAAGACATTATGAGAACAGCCTGGGCTTGGGAACAAAAACGTTCTGAGGTCGGTTCTAAAGTTTAAATAAAAAGCTTATTTTCAAAACATAAGAGTAGTATATGCTGTTATGTTACTGTCTATAAAACAGTTCTTTATCTATATTACAAACTTAATTAAAAGTTAAAGCTTTAAATTTATTTATATATCAAAAAAAATATAAATAAATACTATTTATAATACTACTTTTTTGTAAAAGTCAGGAAATATTAGCATCTTTGTAATGATGCCATATATATGGTTATAAAACAAATTGTCTATGGGTTAGGTTCTAAAAGAACAGTCATAGGGTGTCCATAGTCTTGTTACCTTACCAAGTAACCATCTTGGTAAGGTTTTTTAGTGGCGCTTCAATTCTGCACGCTGTGATACGATAATCGGATAAGTCTTTACTTCTGGTATTTCCTCTCCATCTACAACCTCTCCTCCAGTAGTACTTACCGCTTCATTTTTTCCAGAAATTACTTCAAAAATCATCGTATCCCCTACTTTTTCATAAGTACATAATAGTAAGCTTTCTGCCACTAAAAAACGATTGTAAAGTTTATTGCCTAACAAGTATGATTCTAGTTCTATACTATTCTTTTCATCGATCACATATACGCCCTTTTCTGCATCTACTATTTTAAGCTCATAAGATCGTCTACCTTTTTCCTTATCTTCTCCATAGATAATTGCCCAAATATAATTTTCAGAATCTTCTATTTTTGCCATTTCCAACTCCATTGGTATCGCTTGTGCTAGACCTTTTTCGTTATAGATATTTAAGGTCCCTTTCCAGTTCCCCAACCAAGTATCAGGAAATTTTTCAGTTGTATCAGCTATTTTCTCTTTCGATAGACTTGTAAGGTCTTCTTTAGCAACTTTTGCTACTTTGGGCGTACAAGCAGTCAGCACAAAGGTTATAAGGAGACAAAAACTTAATATGTTTCGCATGATTTAGATAAATTAAATAGCTTCGTGCTAGGTTAAAACACGATAACATAAATTACAGCAACTTAAGTAACTTAAAAGCATTGTTATTCGTTCTACTAAAAATTAAAAGCCTCTTTTTATGAACAAATTTTTTCTATTCTTATTTGGTTTTGTAATACAACTAAACCTACTAGCGCAACAGGAATACTTCCAGCAAGAAGTAAATTATAAAATTGATGTCAAACTAGATGACCAAAAACATATACTAAATGGTACTATCGAAATAGAGTACACCAATAATTCGCCTGATGAACTGGCTTCTATTTATTTCCACCTATGGGGAAATGCGTTCAAAAATAAAGAGACGGCTTTTGCAAAACAAAAACTACGTACGAATAGTACTCGTTTCCACTTTGCCAAAGATAATCAATTGGGCTATTATTCTGATTTAGATTTCAAAGTTAATAACCAATCTATTCGTTGGATTTTTGATAGCGAACATCCAGATATTGCTTTACTAACGCTTAATGAGCCTTTAAAAAGCGGTGCAAAAATTACAATTACAACACCAATCAATTTAAAAATACCTGATTCCTTTTCTCGTTTGGGCCATGTAGAAACATCGTACCAGATGACACAGTGGTATCCCAAACCTGCAGTGTATGATCGAGATGGATGGCATCAAATGCCGTATCTTGATATGGGTGAATTTTATTCTGAGTTCGGTTCATTTGATGTCAAAATAACTTTACCTGACAACTATGTAGTGGGAGCAACTGGTGTTTTACAAACAGAAAGTGAAAAAGTATTTCTTCAAGAAAAAGTAATCGCTACTGAAAAACTTTTAGATAAAGGTTTTGGTATCGATACAAGCTTTCCTCCATCAAGTAGTACAATGAAAACATTGCATTACACTGCTGAGAATGTTCACGACTTTGCTTGGTTTGCTGATAAGCGTTTTCATGTTCTAAAAAGTGACGTTAGTTTAATCTCTGGAAGAACGGTCGATACTTGGGCTATGTTTACCAATAAAGAAGCAGAGCTTTGGAAAAAAGGAACAGACTATCTTGATCGTTCAGTAAAGTTTTACTCTGATCTTGTTGGCGAATATCCTTGGCCGCATGCAACCGCTGTACAAAGTGCCTTGAGTGCAGGCGCTGGTATGGAGTATCCGATGATTACAGTAATTGGAAATTCAGGTACTGCCAAAGCTTTAGATGGAGTAATTACACACGAAGTTGGACATAATTGGTTTTATGGTATTCTTGCTAGTAACGAACGTACTAATGCTTGGATGGATGAAGGAATGAATTCTTATTACGACCATCGTTATTCTGATTTGTATTATAAAAAAGATAGCCGAATTATTCCTGAATTCGTTATGGCTAAATCTGATTTGGATGAAGGCGAAATTGGTTATCTTTTTCAGGCAAGACGAAATGTTGATCAGTCTTGCTGTACCCATTCTGATGATTTCACCACACTTAATTATGGCTTGAGTGCTTACGAAAAACCAGCTAAAATTTTGAAATTTTTAGAAAACTATGTGGGTACTGAACGCTACGACCAAATCATGCAAGCTTACTACGAGAAGTGGAAATTTAAACATCCTCAACCTGATGATTTCAGAACACATTGGGAAAACGAAACAGGCAAAGACTTGTCTTGGTTTTTTAGCGACTTTGTATGCAGCAACAAAAAAATGGATTATGCAATCACTAGCATGAGCAAAGACAATAAAGTTGTTGTTAACAATAAAGGCGACATCAATGCGCCCTTTTCTATTTCTGGTTTAAAGAATGGTGAGATTGTCCAAACAAAATGGTATGAAGGTTTTGATGGTAAAAAGGAATTAGATTTTCCTGCTGGTGATTATGATGAACTTCAAATAGATGCAATCCAAGTTGCACTTGAAGCCAAACGAAGTAACAATAATTTAAAAACAAAAGGTCTCTTAAAAACAGTAGAACCAATACAACTTAAGTTTTTGTTAGGCATTGAAAACCCAAAACGTTCTACCTTATATTGGCTGCCTTCAGTCGCTTGGAATAACTACGATAAAACAATGATTGGACTGGGTCTGTACAATGCAACTATTCCTGCCAAAAATTTTGAATTTGGAATTGCTCCAATGTATTCTTTAGTCTCCAAAGAATTGGTTGGTAGTGGTTTTATGCATTATAACATTTACCCGAAAGAAGGCTTTTTACAAAAAATAAAATTAGCGGTCAGTGGTCGAAGCTTTCATAACTCGTACAATTGGTTACATGATTATCGCTTGCGCTTTTACAAATTGTCACCATCTATTACCTTCGATTTAGATAAAGAAATAAAAAGTAAATTTTATCAAAGTATACAACTAAGAAGTATTTTGCTCTGGCAAGAAACAGCGAATTTTGAGAATGCTGAGTTTACAGGTACAGACATTACAGATGCTGTTATTAACGAAGTGTCATATATGGCTGAAAATCGTCGAGCAATCAATCCATATAATTTTAGACTTGCACTAGAACAACAGAATTATACTTCCGTTTTTGGCGACAAAGAACAATACCTAAAAGCTTCAGCTGAGTTCAATATAGATGCTAGCTATAAGCAAAATAAAAATATAAGTTTCCGTTTCTTTGCTGGAGGTTTTTTAAGTAATTCTAGAAAAGATGCTTCTGCTGTTTCGGATGTAAATACTAGAGGTTCTTTTGGCATGACCAATGAAGGCTACAATGATTATAAATACGATGAATATTATTTAGGTCGCTCCGATCAATCGGGTATTTGGTCACAACAAGTAGCACTCAATGATGGTGGTTTCAAAAATGCACTTGGTAGTGCAAATAGATTGACAAGTGGACAATCTAATACCTTACTAGTTGCTTTGAATATCAAGGCAGACTTACCTCCAAATCTTCCAAGATGGCTTCCGCTCAAACCTTATTTTGATATTGGTTATTTTGACTATGCACATGCCATCAATACTGTTACGACCGAAAATCAACTAATGTATAGTGGTGGCTTAATGCTTGATTATTTTGATGGCATTTTAGGTATTTATTTCCCGCTCGTTAATTCCCAAAACATAAATGATCTGTATAGTTCTTTGAATGGCGGAAAATATGGAAGTAGAATTTCTTTTAGCCTGAATTTAAACAAAGCCAATCCGTGGCGATTGATTGATCGAATAGAGTTCTAAAATCTAAACTGGAACGATAAGCAGAAATTATCCGCTTATCGTTCCTTATATTTCCCTCCTTGCTGTTCAAACACTCGATAACCTTTTATTTTTACTTCTTCTAACTGCGTCGCATCTAAAGCGGATGGATAGGCCAATAAATCATAATAAAACATCGCATCCAAATAATGAGGTTCATTACTCAAAAGAACTTGCTTCGTTTCCGCACCTAAAGTACGTTTAAATGACTCTAAGCTTATTCTCCATTCAGGATAAACCATTCGTTCTTTAAATGGTTTGATACGTTCTATTGAGTAGCGGATTGGCAAAGCAATTAACAAAATCAAAAAGAGATTTAATACTC
The DNA here is from genome assembly GCA_020630735.1 of Saprospiraceae bacterium. GTDB lineage: Bacteria > Bacteroidota > Bacteroidia > Chitinophagales > Saprospiraceae > JAHDIP01. Next base: position 9,761 of record JAHDIP010000051.1, read on the forward strand.
CTTTATTAATGATCAGTCGTTCCATTATTTTTGACCAATAAACAATAAAAAAGGCTGTTAGTATAAAAAAGGCAGGAGCTGCAATCATGATATAAGTATACCGCTTGGTACCACTTATACTGAGTAATACCATCGGTATCATTATCCAAAAAAATAAGATGCGTAAATTCGGTCGCTCTTTCGCCCAAAGCTTGACCACCAACCAAATCAATAAGATATAAATCAATTCGCCAAATAAAATGCGTATTCGATCAACATAGAAAAAAGCATTACCTTCATGTCCTTGTATCGACGTTTGTACAGGCATGATTAGTTCTCTAAAAATCCATTCCGATTCTATAGGAAAAGCTTGCGTGATGTAATATAACCAAGGCGAAACCACTAGCAAAAAAGCGAGACCAATGATTAAAGAATCTCTTATCAATTTCAGCACATTTTTATCTTCCCAAAAACGTATCGTCACCCAAATAAAAAACAGAAATAAACACAAAATCCATTTGCACAAAAATGCTAAACCCATCAATAAACCAATTAGAAACAAAAGGTATATTTTTTCGTTTTTGACATATTGAATAGTACACAAGATCCCGAGCTGAATGACTGTCAAAAATAAAATTTCGACATGATCGGAAGAAACCAATCCACCTGTTAGTTCCAACCAAAGCCCATGTATCGTATGAAAAAAACCAGCTATAAGCCCTACCCTTTTATTAAATAAAAGTCGTCCTATTTTTATCGTCAAAAAAACACTAAGTAAGGAAAACAATATAGATGGAAAACGAAGACCAAATTCGTTGGCACCAAAAACAACAATACTAACCCCCATACACCAAAATGGCAATGAAGGTTTACTCAGCCAGATATGATTGCCTGTCCAGTTTTTATAATCGTAAGCTAAAACGGGATTATCATATAAGGTAGGTCTTAGCGGATGTGCTATGGTATTCTTAGCAACCACAGCATGAAAGCGTTCATCCCAATCATGTAAAAAACAATCGGTAGAAATAAAAAGGCGCAAGCCAAGTCCCAATAGCAAAATCAAAAATACACTTAACTGCCAACTATTCTTTTTTATGGCAACATAAATAGCTATACAAAAAAAGAAAAAAGCAATCAGAAAAATAATTCCTGTAATAAAAGCAGTTGACATAGATTATTGTAAAGATTGCAAATAAGAGTCTTCTACAATATGCCCCAATTGTCTCGCCCGTTGTGCATCTTGCAGTGCTTTTGCTTTATTCCCTTTTTGAGTATAAGAATAGGAACGCAACAAATGATACTCTCCATTATTAGGACTCATATTAATCGCCAAATCAAAAAAGCGAATGGCATTATCGTAGTCGCCCGTATGATGATAAGAAAAAGCTAAATTACCAACAGCTATAACATCATTCGGCCTAAGCGATAAGAATTTTTGAAAATCAGGAATTGCATTTGCATAATCTTGATTGACCAAGTGCATTGTCCCTCTATTTCGATAGGCTCCTGGAAAATTAGGGTGGAGTTTTATTGCCTTATTTAGTCGTTCTGTAGCTATTGCGGTTTGTCCTGTACGTGCATAAATGGCACCACTACTCGACAAAGCAGTTTTATTATTTGGATCAATTGCTAGCGCTTTATTGTAATCTGCTAAGGCTTCTTGATTTTGGTTTCGATCAAAAAAGATATTTCCTCTATTCGCCAAGGCACTAGCATCTTTTGGATCGCATTCTACTGCTTTTGAAAAATTCGTTAAAGCTTTATCTGCTTTTTTCAATCCTCTGTAAGCAATACCAACTTGTGTATAAGGCGAAGATAGTGCTGCTTTACATTTTCCTTTTGTTTGTTGCTTTTCGATCACATCATCAAAAATGGTTATCGAATCTTTCCAATCACCTGCACGATTAAATGAAAGAGCTGCTAAGAGTAAAGCATAAGCCCCTACTCCATACATTGCATACTTTCCAAACGTCCCTTTTTTTCCCAATTGTAAAACGCCCCAAGCGATTATAATTCCGAAACCAATAAGTGGTATATAAATGTACCGATCTGCCATAATGCTAACCCGCACTGCAAGCAACTGTGTAACTAACGGAAAACCAATATTGATTAGAAAAAAGACTAAGGCAAAAACAAGCACACGCTGATTTTGTTTTATCGCATACCACAAACCTGCTAAGAAAAGCAGTATAAAAATAATATACCCATAATAGTAAGCTGGTATTGATCCCTGTTCTGGATAATAATAAAAAAACGATAAATTGACAGGCAATAATAACGTCAACCAATACGCCCCAAAAGCATAAATCGTAAAAATCACTCGTTCAAAAAAGGAATAACTATTAGCTATAGCTGTTTGTCCTTCACCTACTTCTGAGGCAATAAGTGTTAGAATCCCAAAACCTAAAGAAATAAGCAAGAAAGGTATTTTTTCTAAAATAACTTGTTTAGAAAACAAGTTCCGTTCCCTTAAATAGTCAACAGCAAAAAGCGTTACAGAAAAAGCGACAGCTTGTTCTTTTGACAAACAAGACAAAACAAAAAACACAATAGATAAAGCATAATAAAAAGATCCTTTCTTGTTCAGGTAGTTGATATAAAAGATAAGTGCTCCTAGAAAAAACAAGGTGTAATATCCTACTTTAAAAGATGCCGCCAACCAAGCTACAGATTCTACTTGCATCGTATGCACACCAAACAATAAAGCGACAACATAGGCATAAGTCGGTGCATTAAACAATAAACGCATCAATCGAAAAACCAAAAAAGTATTGATCAGATGAATAAGGACACTAAAGGCTTTTAATGCTCCCGCAGACAAGCCAAATGTTTTGATTTTCAATGCCATTAATAGCATTGAAAAAGGCGAGTATTGATCTTCGTAAATTTGACTAAACAAACCTGCTATATCGAATCCTGTTATGAGATGATTTTCAGTGATATACAAATTATCATCGTAGTTGATAAACTCCGTTTGAAAAACAGGAATCATCGAAAGAAGGGTAAGCACCAAAATTCCTAACAACCAAAACAAAGGTGTTTTAGTAGACGTTTCTTGAACCGCTTTTTTGGGTTTAGTTGGTTTCTTTTTTTTTGATTTTGCCATTAATCTAGTTTTCTTTTTCTGCTACATAGCGCATCTCCGAGCAGTTTTCTTTTGTCAGTATTCGTTGCGCCATTTTTTGCATTTCTGCAGTCGTTACTTTTTCGTATAACTCTACTTCTTTATTAATTACACTTGCGTCACCCAACAATTCAAAAAAGGCTAAGTTAATTGCTTTGTTCAAAATATTAGACTCCGAAAAGGTAAGGGTACTTTCTGCTTTATTTTTCACCTTACGTAACTCCTCTTCTGCCACTGGTTTCTCCTTCAGCTTCTCTAACTCTTTCCATACTGCAGCTTCTGCTTCCTCCAAAGATACACCTTCCGCAGGACGTCCTTCTATCACCAATAATCCTGGATCAATTGTTCCAGTAATATAAGCATCTATTTGTGTAAATAGTCGTTGTTCTTTCAATAGTCGCCTGTACAAACGAGACGAATTTCCATTCGACAAGACATCCGATAGCAAATCAGCAGTATAATAATCCTCCTCTCTCCTTCCTGGTGCATGAAAAACCATATACAAAGCGTCTACTGGTACTTTGCCCACATTTGTTCGCAAGTGCAATTCTTTTTGGATAGGCTCTTGCTCCAATGTACGCGTAGGTACATCACCTTTTGGTATTTCACTAAACCATTTTTCAGCCAATGCTTTTACCTGTTCCTTCTTTGCATTTCCCGATACGACTAAGATCGCATTATTCGGGCGGTAGTATTTATAAAAAAATGTTTTGACATCTTCTAAAGTAGCTTCTTCGATATGCTTTATTTCTTTTCCGATAGTTGGCCATCGGTACGAGTGCACTTCAAAAGCCAACTCTGCAATATGATGCCACACATCTCCATATGGTTGGTTCAAGCAAGTTTCTTTAAACTCTTCTACAACAACTTTACGCTGCACTTCTAAAGCCTTATCACTAAAATCTAAACCCAACATTCGATCAGATTCTAACCAAAATGCTGTCTCAATATTTTCGGCAGGCAAGGTGCAGTAAAAATTTGTAATATCGCTATTCGTAAAAGCATTGCTTTCACCTCCTGCTCGCTGTATCGGATCGTCGAATTCAGGAATATTGATCGAACCACCAAACATCAAATGTTCAAATAGATGGGCAAAACCTGTTTTATCTGGTGCCTCATCTCGTGCTCCTACATCGTACAATACATTTACAGCTACCATTGGTGTACAATCATCCTCATGTACCAATACTCTCAATCCGTTCGCTAATTCAAATCTTGAAAATTCTATCACGTTTATATCTTTTTAGTGAGCAGTATCTTAATTCTGATGGTCAATTTTGGGGCTACCCTAAAATTAATGAAAGTTAAAATGAAAATCTAAATTAATTTATTTGATCTTTTCATTTTAATTTTCATTAATTGGAGGCTACCACAAGGGTCGCTATGTTACGCAGTTCGCTACTCGCTCAGCCTTTCAGGCTCATCCCTATCGGTCTGCCTACTTCACAGCGCTAGCCCATTAAAATAATCAAAGAATAACAAATTTAGTCTTTTTTATAAAAAGAAGTCCATGCAACACACCAAAAATAAAAAAGGAGACATCTAAGTAGGTATAAACATCATATTTCGTCGAAAAAATCTGCCTTTATAAAAGGGCAAAATCAGGTGATATCCTAAAGGTATCACATGGAACTTTATTGTCTAATACTAAAAATAAATCTTATGCGACAAGATATCTCAAGACTTCGTAAAAACCGATCCATTAATATGAAAATTGGGTTTATTGTAGCCCTTAGTGCCGTCTTCATGGCTTTCAATTGGACAACTTATGATAGAACTATTTTAGAAGAAGAATACAATAATGAGTTAAATGATTTTCCAGATGTAGAGATGATTCGTACTCCTCGAAAAGAAAAAGTGGTACTTCCTCCTCCTATAGTCAAACCTAGCACCAATATTATGGAAGAGGATATTCCAGAAGAGTTTACCGAAGAACCAGAACCAAAACTAATAGAAACAAAAATCACAACGAATGCAAAAGTTGTGGAAGCCCCTGTTGCCCCAATCCTTAAACCAAGAAAACAAACAGCTCCACCACCTGCGCCAAAAATTGAAGAACCAGAAGAAGAAGATTTAGAGCCTATTTTAATCGCAGACCAAATGCCTCGTTTCCCTGGTTGCGAAGATCTAGGACAAGATAAAAAAGCCATCGAACAATGCGCTCAAAAAGAAATGTTGGAGTTTATTTACAAACATATCAAATACCCAACTATAGCACGAGAAACGACTATTCAAGGAACAGTAGTAGGTAGCTTTGTAGTAGAAAAAGATGGTAGCATTTCCGACATCGAAATACTTCGTGATATTGGTGGCGGTTGTGGCAAAGAAGTGATAAAGGTGGTAGAAAAAATGCCTAAGTGGGTACCAGGTAAACAAAAAGGTAGAAAGGTACGTGTACGTTACAGAATCCCTGTAAAATTTAGATTAGAATAAGGGTATGCTGAGAATTTGCTTTTCAAACTACTCTTGTAGAATTGCATTCAACTCAAAACAGATCCCCAACATGCTTAAAGATTTTATGAGGACGTCGTAGGGTGTCCTTATAATCGGTAGTTTTTCGACGACAGGAAAGGGGCTTACTTTTTTTGGAGTAGCCCTTTTCTCCTTTTTTATCTCAACTCTTCTAATTTCCCAAGCAACCATTCCTTTTCAGCTACACCTTCTGACTGCATGATCATCGTACATAATTGATCTATCCTATCTTTATTTTTAAAGGTTTTAGGATTTAACAATTTGCGTAAAAAACTAACGAACCGATTATTTACATCTCTAACATTTTGTACAATTTGCCTTTTACCTAAGCGTGATATATACATCGCAAAACTATCGATTTCAGAAAAAAGAAGATCAGATTTTTCTTCATAATAGATTTTAATTCTCAAACGCCTTGCACTTATATTATAAAAAATATCTTCGTACTTATCTGAAAGATGATCAAGTGCATTATCATATTTTTTTTGATAGAATAATACGTTCGCCAAGTTAAAGTAATATACATTTTCAGGATAATTTGTTCCCATTATCTTATGCTGGTGTGTTTTAAGAAATTTATTCACCCAATCATATTCTTTTAATCGAAGCCCGTAGGTCACTATATTCTGAATCGTACTAGGGTGCAGTTTTCCGTCGTAATAAAGTGTACCTTGATCTAGGTGTTTTTTATATAAATGTAAAACATCATTAACATACTTTGTTTCTCCCTTATTTATTTTCTCCAAATAGTAGTTTCTTACATGAGCTTGAAAAGCTTTAAGGTCATTAATAGGTAACACCGCATGATGCTTATCTAGCAACTGTTTAAATCTCATAAAATGAGAATCACTTGTTGGCTCCTGAAGTACAAGAATAATTTGATAGTAAATACTAATCAGTGGTATATCTAAATAATTATGTTGTTGAATGAGTTTGAATAACTCATCAAGTAGTTCAACATTATCTAAGCCTAGTTTGATGTGTTTACCTTGAGACAATAATAAAGTAAAATATTCCAACTTAGTGACAACATAATAAATATTAAACGATTGGAGTGTATCTCCCAAATTCAAATCGCTATCCTTCAAGTTATTTTGACACTCAAACTCCAGTTCTTCATCTTCTATTAAGTACTCATTATAGTAAAAGTGTTTATCCTTTCTTATTATCTTTCTTTGTTCTGATTTAAGTTTTCTTATTTCTGATCTAAATAAGGATTGAAGTCCATTTTTTCGATAATAAGTTATTATGGCAAGAGATCGTTTAACAGATTTTGATTCTAGCTCCTCCAATTGTATAAATCTGTATACTTTTTTTAGCAAGCTACTCATTACTTGATGAAGCTTATTTTCTACATATTGCTTTTCAGGATAAAGATGTATAAATGCTTCTTCTTTATCTAATGATATCTCTTCCGAAACTAAGACATTATTCCTTATATAGCTAAAAAATTGATAAACAACTTGAGAATTGATATTTTTGTCATCATCAAAATGGGAGGAACTTACAAACTTATCAAGTGACCTTAACTGTTGTTGATCAAATGTTGCTAATATTTGTAGAAGCTTACTTCTTGGCATATTTAATTATCCGCTAGTTTTCTCGGTCTAAAAATAAGCATTTTATCATAACTAAGAGAGAAAAATGTTATTGTTTTATAATCTAGCCTAACCTTATCTTTACATTTTACTAACAAAAATCTTGTTTGTATGAAAAACTCAGCGCTCTTTTTATTAGTAGTTCTACTATTCTCAACAAGCCTATTAAAAGCAAATTCTATATCAAATAATCTATTTTGTCCAGCTCCTTCAAATTTCACCACTACCGTAGATGCTGACAAAGTCACATTTAGCTGGGACCCTGTAATAGGAGCTTCAAGCTATAAACTGACGTATACTTCCCTTGGAGATGACGTTACTCATACCTATATTGTAGAAAGTACAATGATTGAAATCCCTAACTTAAGTGAAGGGCAATATGACGCTTGTATTCAAACCCAATGTCCATCTACCTTAAATGATTCTTCCGTATCTTGTAGGCGTTTTGATATTATTATCGTTGATATCACAGGCATAAACGGTAGACCTTGTAATTGTAAAGATGAAGAATTAGTAAAGGAAAGAGGATGCCATACTCCTAATAACTCAAACGAACCTGAAATCAAATTTCAATATCCTCCAGTAAATATTGTCTGTCGATATAAACTAGAGATAGAACTATATAACATAAATCAAGACACATGTGAACCTCCTGCTATTGACACCATAGAGCTATATTTTACCAACTATCCTGATTTGAATAGTATTGAGGTTTATGCTGGCGATTCTTGTAATGATGGTTATTCCTTTTATATCGAAAATGATAGAATACATATAACAACCGAATCTGAGTCCTTTCTTGATGTAATTTTCACTATAGATAGAATAAAAATTGATTTGGAAAATGTAAATGCAAAAGCAAGACTATATGTCTGTCATTGTGATGAAAAATCTCCAAGAATAGCACCAAGAAAACTGAGTATTGATAACAAACAAAGACGATCAATAAATAAATTAACTGCTTCGCCCAATCCTTTTACAAATACTATTAACATTCAATACAAACAGCTCGCTAATAGCAAAACCCAATTATTCATTTATAATATATATGGTAATATCGTTTATCAGTATAGCGATCCAATGTCTAGCATTTCAATCAATAAATTAATTGAAGTAGACATTCCTAAACTAGTAGCAGGTATTTACTATTGTACAATTCAATCGGGCGAATCAATCGAAACAATAAAACTTATAAAGCAATAACACCTCTCCAATCTAAATTCTCTCAAACTCTTCTTACTCGTAAGAAGAGTTTTTTTTTGCCCCTCTCTAAACTTCGTAAAAAAAATGTTATTGGACGGTATTAGATATCACAAGATATTTACAAAAAAATAATTGCCTATGTAAAATCTAAATTCAAGTCCTCTATTTTCAAGGAAGACAAAGGACAAAGCCAGCAACAGCTCTATCGTTGCCTTTCTAATTTTCTAAATCCAAAAACAATCAATTATGAAGAAAACACTAAATTTATTCCTACTACTTAGTTTTTTGTTTCTACAGTTTACCAACGCTCAAATTGTAAATCCTAACCCAGAACTTGAAGATCCTCGCCCAAGTGATTGTATACAAACTGAAGCTGAAGTAAAACTTTCTTGCGAAGATATTACAGTAACTAATATTACTTCAACTTCTGCGGTTGTCAATATTCCTACTCCTTCTGATTGTATCGATCCTTATTATTTCGTTTGTTACAAAGAGGCAGGTACAACAGGTTGGAGTTGTGACTTTTATGATACTCCTGAGGTTTCGCTTACAGGTTTAGATCCTTGTACCGAATATGACTTTTATGTGTATCTCAGATGCTGTAATAATTGGGAAGGACCTTGTTTTAGCACATTTACGACTTTAGGAGAGCAACCTAATCCTCCTCCTTGTGACGAAATTACAGTTACAAATATTACTACTTCATCAGCAACAGTCAACATTCCTACTCCTTCTGATTGTGTTGATCCTTTTTATTACATTTGTTGGAGAGAAGTAGGTACAACAAGTTGGTCATGTCAATCTTCTACTACTGCCCAAGTTACGGTTACGGATTTAGATTCTTGTACCGAATATGAATTCTTCGTATATGTAAGGTGCTGTAATTGGTGGTCACAAGTTTCCTGTACTAAAACATTTACTACTTTAGGGGAGCGACCTGATCCTCCTGCTTGTGATGAAATTACTGTAAGTAATATCACTTCTACCACAGCGACTGTCAATATTCCTACTCCTTCTGATTGCGTCGATCCTTATTACTACATTTGTGCAAGAGAGGTAGGTTCTGGAGCTTGGTCATGTCAATCTTCTACTACTGCCCAAGTTACGCTTACCGACTTAGATCCTTGCACCGACTATGAATTCTTTGTATATGTCAGATGCTGCGGTATTTGGTCTTACGCTTCATGCACTAAAACATTTACTACCTCAGGAGATCTACCTTCTACACCTAATTGTGGTGATTTAGTGGTGAATGATATTACTTGCAATTCTGCAGAACTTTGTATTGACCCTGCTCCAGAATGTTCTTCTGATGGTGCCATGTATCAGTTTGCTTGGAGGGAATTTGGTACAACAAGTTGGACATTTAGCTCTGCTGTATCAGACGCTTGCTATGAAGTTACTGGCTTAGACGAATGTACTAAATATGAATTCAGAGTAAGAGTAAAATGTTGTAATACTTGGTCGAGTTGGTCTTGCGTGAAAAACTTTTTCACCATCACTTGTACTGTTCCTTGTGAATCAATAGAAGTAACTAGTCAAACAGATAATTCAATTACGGTTTGTGTAAATGAAGACTTGTTAGAATGTACAGATGGATATCGTTTCCAATACCGTAGTCCAGGTGGTGCTTGGATTACTTTAGCACCTCAGTTTGATCCTTGTGTAACAATTTCAGGTCTTGATCCTTGTGTAGAATATGAAATCAGAGTCAAATTATACTGTTGTGAAAGCTGGTCAGAATGGTCTTGTATCGTTAGTCATTCTACCGATTGTTGTGAGCCACCAAATTGCAATGATATTAGTGTCAACTTTATAACGAGTAATTCTGCTTATGTATGTAGCCCTATTGTAGAAGATGCCTGCGCATATAATATTCAAGTACGTAAGTGGGGTACTCAATTTTGGGCTGATTACGGTTTCTCTTCTAACAATTGTGTAGATGTAATTGGTTTAGATAAATGTACATGGTATGAAGTAAGAGTAAGAATTCGTTGTTGTGATGGCGAAGAAGTTAGCGAGTTCTCTTGTACTCGATATTTCAGAACAGCAGGTTGTTGCTTTAAAATTAATGAAGAAGTTGCAGCTTGTTATAACAGCGATGGTTCTTTAGTTGATGTAAATGGTAGTTATAGCTTAGAAATTGATGAAGAATGTGAAGTGGAAGTTATAGATGTTTGTTGGTCTGTCTCTTACGATGGTGGTACCGATATGAGTCCAATACCTTGTAATGATGGAACATTCCAAGCTCATCTTACTGCTGAAACTATCCAAAGTGAATTATTGACAATTACTGCAGAAATTACATTGAGTGATCATACAACTGTAATTGAAACCAAAGACTTTAATATGACTGATTGTCGTAATGAAGCCGATGGCCGTTCATCTGATAACACCAGCATAGATAATGCTACAATTAATTATTCATTTAAAGCCACTAACTATCCAAACCCATTCCAAGATCAAACAACGATTGAGTACCAACTTTCGAAAGAAGGTATTGTTCATCTAAGAGTTGTAGATGTAAATGGCAAGGTTGTTAGCCAGTTGATTCAAGGTGAAGTAAGAGCTGCAGGTACATACCAAACAGTCTTCAATGCTGAGAACTTAACGGAAGGTTTCTACATGTATCAATTAAACGTAGATGGAAAAGTGCAGGTAGGAAAAATGATTATTACAAAGTAACAAATGACTAAAGAGTGAAACTAAAACAAAACAGCCGACCTTGTAACAAGGTTGGCTGTTCTTTTTACATGTAGTGAAAAATTATTCTAGAATAATTTTTTCTGTCCATTTTTCTTGCCTTTTTCTTTTACCTCAAACTCTATAGTATCACCTGCCTCTAAGGTATCGCTTTCCACTACTTTTATTCCTGTTAGTTTTTGATCGCTAAGTTTATTGCCAAGCGATTTCCAACCTTTTACACCAATAAACTCAGCCAAGCTAATTTCCCCAAGTAGTTTTTTGGATTTGACCTTCATTGCATATTGGATACGAGGATTATCTTCTAATGAAGCAAAAAGTAATTTAGTACTTTTATGTTCAGTTATATAAGAATACCGTTCATTTAATTTTGTCGTTTCTATATGAAACCGTTTGACGACCGTCCAACCTTTATTTCCATCATAATATACTGAACTAACTACTGTGCCATCTTCTAGCTTTGCAAGATCTAACATATCTGAAGGATCAAAACGTTTGGACATATCCAAAGGTGACACCTCATAAGTACCATCGTTGTACAGAGCAATTAAGTGATCGCCTGTATCAAATTCCCCTAAGAAAGTTCCTCGTTCATCTGTATTGATTCGTCCACTTACTCTATCCAACCAAATACTAATTGCTCCCAATGTAGATTTACCAACCTCTAGTTGTGTAACTTTCCGAACAGGATATTTAGTAACAATATTTCCTTGCGAACCACGACTTTTAATTTCGATATCATCAAAATTAAATTCCAACATTTTTTTCTTGGCTTTACAACCTTGCGAAAGTTGAACAGTTACCTTCTCCGATTCTCCATTAGGGTTGACGGTAAAATAAAGTAGCTTAGAACCTTTCGTTCCTTTTGTCAAATCGTACTCTCGGTCTCTAGTAATTCCTGTAACGTTAAATCGTTTTGCCATAGCACGACCAGTAGCACCATCAACATACATCATGTTATAAGTCGTGCGATCATCTCCTTTTTTCCATACATCAACATGGATAATATTTTTACCCATAAATACTTTATCGGCAATTCGACTAACTTGAAACTTTCCATCTTTTCGGAATGCAATGATATCATCTATATCAGAGCAATCTGTTACCAATTCATCTTTTTTCAAGCTATGACCAATAAAACCATCTTTACGATTCACGTACAACTTTGCATTATTTGCTACAACTGCAACTCTCTTGATTGTTTCGAAAGTAGTAATCGTTGTTTTACGCTCCCTACCCTTTCCATATTTTTTAAGTAAGTCTTTGAAGTAAGCGATAGCGAATTCTGTCAGATGTTTTAAGTCATGTTTCACTTGCTTTAGTTCATCTTCTAAACGAGCAATTAGTTCATCAGCTTTAAAAGCATTATATTTTGAAATACGTTTGATTTTGATTTCCGTCAAGCGTGCAATATCATCTTCTGTTACATCACGCATGAGCTTCACTCTTTTATCACCACGTTTCCCTTTATCACTTGGAGTCTTTACATATTTTTTCAGTTCTCTATCAATTGTTTCAATTACTTCTTCCCAACTTTCACATTCTTCAATTTCTCGATAGATACGATTTTGAATAAATATTTTTTCAAGACTAGCAAAATGCCATTTTTCTTCAAGTTCTCCTTTCTTTATTTCTAATTCTAAACGTAAAAGCTCCTTTGTATTGTCGGTAGAAACTTGTAGTAATTCTTGGATACCTACAAAATGTGGTTTATCATCAATGATGATACAAGCATTCGGTGAAATAGAAATTTCACAATTTGTGAAAGCATAAAGCGCATCCATGGTAACATCAGGAGAAACACCAGGCATCAGATCAATGAGTATCTCTACATCTTTAGCAGTATTGTCGATCACTTTTTTGATCTTAATTTTTCCTTTATCATTTGCTTTTACAATACTATCAATCAAACTACCAGTAGTCGTAGCATATGGTAATTCTTTAATCGCAATTTGGTTCTTACTGACCTGCTCTATCTTGGCTCGAACTTTTACCTTTCCTCCTCGTTTTCCGTCATTATAATCAGTAACATCTATAAGACCACCATTAGGAAAATCTGGGTAAAGTTTCGTTTTTCTACCTTGCAATAATTTTATAGAAGCCTTTATAAGTTCAATAAAGTTATGTGGTAATATTTTAGTCGATAGACCTACTGCGATACCTTCAACACCTTGTACCAATAATAATGGAAACTTCATGGGCAAGGTAACGGGTTCTTTCTTTCGACCATCATAAGAAAGTTGCCATTCGGTCGTTTGTGGATTGAACGCTACATCTAAAGCAAATTTCGTTAATCGAGCTTCTATATAACGAGCAGCAGCAGCACGATCACCTGTTCTTATATCTCCCCAGTTTCCTTGAGGGTCAATTAGCAAGTCCTTTTGTCCAAGATTAACCAAGGCGTCACCAATTGCTGCATCACCATGCGGATGATACTGCATCGTTTGCCCAATAATATTGGCGACTTTATGATACCGCCCATCGTCCATTACTTTCATCGAATGCAAAATTCGACGCTGAACAGGTTTAAGTCCATCATCAAGTGCAGGAATTGCCCGTTCTAATATAACATAAGAAGCATAATCCAGAAAATACTCTCGATACATCCCTTTGAGGGTTACTACTCCTTCTTCATCAGCTTGTATTGGAGGTGGGAGTGAAATACCATTGCTTTTTGCTCTTTTTGCCATCTAACTTTAGTTTATTACTTTTTTAGTTAACAAGTACTTAAAAATAGGCTTTTTATATACTACGTTAATTCTTTTAATCTGTTAAAAAAATTAACCACTAATTGATTTTTCAAAAAAATTAGGATTTATGATTTTGGAGCTTAAAATCCTTTATTCACTGCAAATATACAATATTTCAACCTTTTATGTAAATAATTTGCGTATTAAATGTCAACTTTTAAACTACCTTTTTATACTAAAAACATACCTTTTGCCCGTTAAAGTGGCGTTAAACAACCTAAAGGATTTGTTTTACGACGGTATTTTTGGAAATCTTTGTATCGAAACGAAACCATTAATTTATCCAAATTGGAAAGCCAGTTTGTTGTATTTACAAGATTATCAAGGCAATAGGCAGCAAATGTAAACTAGGAGGCGTTTCCTAGATAACATTTATAACCTTTATATTATTAAGTTAAATACACGTTGACTTGTTGTAAAATTCGGCAAATTGGATTAATTTTAAAAATTGTTCATCCATGGATATTGCTTTGCAATTGAAACACGAAGAAACAGACCTGATCACCGCATGTATGCGGAAAGAGCGCTGGGCGCAAAAAAAACTATATGAGGATCACTATAGTAAGATGATGGGTGTGTGCCTTCGGTACTCTACAAACAGAGAAGATGCTCTCGATATACTCCACGAGGGTTTCATCAAAGTTTTTAAAAACATTTCTAAGTACAAACCTGGAACATCCTTATCGGCTTGGATACGACGAATAATGGTCAATACTTCAATTGACTTTTATCGAAAAAACGTACGCCGCCGTACGGAAGACTTAGAACAAGCATACGACCTTAGCTCATCTGATGCTGATGCTGTTAGCCAATGTACTGAAAAGGAAATATTGGAAGCGGTACAAAGTTTGTCTCCAGCATATAGAGCTGTATTTAACTTATATGTAATTGAAGGATTTTCTCACAGGGAAATAGCAGACCAATTAGGAATAACAGAAAGTACTTCTCGTTCCAACTTGGTCAAAGCGAGATCTAAATTACAAGCATTGCTCGCTTCGAAATCAATTAGATATGGAGAATAACTTCGACAGACATATTAGAGAAAAATTAACAAATCTTCAGGGAGAAAACAATCCTGAGGCATGGAGCCTATTTGAGGAAAAACTTGATCTCGCAGAAAATATGCAAGAGATAGACGATTCTCAGTTCGATAATGCTATCGCAGATAAACTTGAAGGCATCAACGTTCCTTATGATGCTTCTACATGGGCTTTACTTGAAGATAAAATTGACTTAGTTGACTCACCAATAGCACAAGACGTAAATAATCTTTACTTCGATGCAGTCGTTTATGATAACTTGAATGGCTTCGACCAATCGTATAATCCTGAACATTGGGATTTGATGGAAGAAAGACTAGACGAGGAATTTTCTTTAATGAGAAAGCTTTATCGTTATAAAGTTGGTGAAGCGGCTATAATGCTCTTAGCACTTTTGACTTTTTATCAATACTTCCCTCTTTATAATAATGCAAAAGTTGCTCAAACACAAGAATCCACGATTAACGATACTTCTATTCAACAAATAGATGCGACTACTTCAGATGCATTAATTGCTGATGCAAGTTTTGCTCAAACAGCAAATAAAACGACTTCAAATGATACTCGTACTACTACTGTAGATGCTACTAAAAATACGTCATCTGAAAAACAAGTAGTAGAAAATAATATAACTTCTACTTTTGGGAACTCTATTGCTCGTCCTGCATCTTCGACTACTCAGAATGCAGCGACTCCTGTAACAACTAATATAGGAGCTAATAATGGTAGCAACAATAATACACCTATTTCAACAGTAGTTGCTTCAGCAGCTCCTAGTCCTTCCAATAATAGTGCACTTGCTACTTCAACGTCTTCTGCAGCTACAATGGCTAAAGAAGAAAATACAACTAAGGATGTAAATGCTACTGATTATGGTTTAAGTATGAATGCTAACGAGTTACCAATACTTGTTAGTGGTTATCCTAAAGACTTGATTTCGAATGTTGAACAAAAAGGTGATGTGTTTCCTTGTAAGTCGTGTAAACAATTCAAAGAAGCAAATTACTTAAGAGTTGGAATGTTCAGCTTGATGGATGTTAACTATATCATGACTCCTTACGAAATTATTGAAGGAACAGAAGGAGTAAGCAAATTTTCTTCTTTTGCTAGAACAGAGCTTGGATATGGTGGCGGTATATCAATGGGTTTCCGTTTGAAGAAATGGGAAATCGAATCTGGTGCTATTTATTCTGATAAGTTATACAAAGCAAGACAACTTCAAGAAATTACTGGAAATACAGAAGATGGTTACTTATTACATGAAGCTCAAGATATTCAATTGAGTGCTTTAAGTATTCCTCTTCATCTTAGATACAACTTTGACAAATCCAACAAGTGGGACATCTATACACTTGCTGGTGGTTCTATGAATACATTGCTACAACTAAGCTACTATAATACGACTGAATACGTTTCTGATGCTAATCCTTCATTAGTATCAAGTAGAGCTGCATCTGTTGTAGAAGAAAAGGCAAGTCCTGCATCTGCTTGGGGTGTATTCAATAATGGAAACTTCATCGATAATACATACTTTACAGCTAATCTAGGTATGGGAATTGAACGCTATTTAAGTAGTCGCTGGAGTTTATTTTTAGAGCCTACTTATAAGCATCAAATCCTTTCTAAAGGTTTTGGTCCTGATAAGGATCGTTTTAATACTTTATCAATTTTAGCTGGCGCTAAAGTTTCTATAAAATAAAAACTTCAATTTACTACCAATAAACAAAAGCCGTTGTTGAACTTTCAGCAACGGCTTTTCTGTTTTATACCCACTGATATATATTCGTGTCCGCACTTCGACAGTCCTCCATAAATTTCTCTTTGAAGCTAATCAAAATAGAATTGGTTTTGTTAGAAAATAGTATGTTTGCATCCAACTCTGCTGTTGTTGACTTGGTCGGTCGAAAGCTACTCACTGATCACTGCAAGTGATCCGATGAGTTAAAACAGCGAAGAGGATTTTAGCAAAAAGAAAATTCTAAACAAATGAAAAAAATAATCTTAGGCGCACTTTTGATAAATCTATTCTTCTTAAATTCTTGTAAAGTAAAAGAATATACTTCTAATGCTAAACCAATAACACATGAGCTTTGGACGAGCTTACTCAACAAGCATGTAAGTACAGATGGCCATGTCAATTATGAAGGTTTTATAGAAGACAAAGTGACTTTCGATAAATACCTTACCTTATTACAAAATAACCATCCCAATAAAAAGCAATGGAGTGATAACGAACAATTAGCTTATTGGATCAATGCTTATAATGCCTTTACAGTAAAACTAATTGTTGATAATTATCCACTAGAAAGTATTAAAGATATCAAACGGGGACTTGTTTTTGTAAATACCGTTTGGGATATGAAGTTTATTCAAATCGAAAAGGCTACTTACGATTTGAATAATATCGAACACGGTATCATTCGAAAACAATTTGATGAACCTCGTATTCATTTTGCAGTAAACTGTGCTTCTGTCTCTTGTCCTAATTTACGTAATGAAGCTTTTGTCGCAGATAGATTAGACGAACAACTAACAGAACAATCAAAGTACTTCTTACGGAATAACCTTAAAAATAATATCACTGCTGATAGGATCAAAATATCTAAAATATTCAATTGGTTCAAAGGTGATTTTACGAAAAACGGAAGTTTAATTGATTTTCTAAATCTATATGCTCCCTCAAAAATCAATTCGAATGCAACAATCGAATATATGGATTATGACTGGGGGTTGAACAAGTCTTACAATTGAATATGGATGTGGTCGTCGTGTCGGACAGCAGCACAACCATGAAAACGTATTTTCTTGTAATTCAATCCCATTCTTGTTTTTAGATGAGGTTCGATAAATATTTTCCCTGTTGCTTTTTGAGTCGCCATTATTTTTAGTAATTCTTTGTTTGCTTTTTCATCAAATATATAATTATCTTTTCCAAATGATGGAGTGAATTTACTAAGCAAATTATATTGCCAATAACCTTTTTTTTCACATTCAGCAGGTTTGTCTAACTCTCCTTTTTTAGGTTTTTCACAAATTCCATAGCCGTAAAATGACGGTGATTTATTGATCCGTTTTTTTGTTTTAGCATCTAGGTATAAAAAAGCTATGTCTAATTTTTTACCATCATCATGACTTTTGTGTGGTAGTAAAGGGAAGCCATCCATAAAAGGGAAGTTTGCATCGAGGTAAATAATTTTTGTGTCAGGATATTTCTTATCTATTTTTTTAGCGATATCATAAGTAAGTTTTTTTAGAGGACTCGTTACATAGTGTCGATTGAGCAAACAGGTCAACATAGTACGAGGTTTCACCAAATCATTTTTGGTAGTCATCATAGGTAAGGCTACTCGACCAAACTGAAAAGCAATGGGGGGCACAATCATTAGAGTAGCTACAATGTATAAAAAAAAGAAAAGCAAAAATCGTTCTGTAAAGCCTAGTTCATCTTTGAATTTTCGACTTATTATTCTCTTAACAACTTTATAAAATAGGTATACAATTCCACCAACTTGTGTTAATACCGTTAGAATACAAAAAATAAAAATTCCTTTAATAAACTGAAGCATAATTAATTGATTTTAGGAATAAACCGTGCTACTCCAAAGTTAAATAATAAGCTCAATAAATCAATATATACTGCAACCAAAGTGGTTTTGGGATTGTAAAATGATTAAAGCTACGGAGAATCAATGGGTAGCTACCAATGATGATCCTTAAACTGAATACCAGTAGGTATACTTACAAAAAAACCGCCTTGAAAAAATCAAGGCGGTTTCATTGAATTTAAAGTTGTTTTCTTTTTCTATCGTTTCGTTACTATAAATAATTTTGTAATTCTATTATAGCCATCAACTTTTATGGTAATAGAATAAACGCCTTCGCTGTATGTAGCTAAATCAAATCGAAGTAAAGTTGTTGGTACTTCGTCTAGATTCAATTCTGCCATCTGCTGCCCTAGTGTATTATAAATTTGAATGCTACCTTCATGTCCAGCATACGGTTTAAGATTAAGGAAAATTTCATCTTCTGCTGGATTAGGGAATACATCTATAGCTTCCAAATCAATTTCAAAAATCACTTTCTTCTGATCTGTATATACAAAGGTTCCATCTTCAAATACTTGCTTGATTCGGTAATAATTAATACCAATCATTGGAGCAGTATCCACTTCGTCGTAGTAGCGAGGAGAAGTAGCGGTTGTGATACTTTCTTTCTCCTTCAATGGGCTATAATTGATCCCATCTTTAGAACGTTCTACTACGAAGTAATCATTTTTGTAGTCAGTATTCGTCATCCAATTTAAAGCTACTTCTCTTTCAGTCTTTGATGCATCAAAGGTAAGTAATTCTGTATTAGGTGATACATAATTAGCTCCTGATATGGTAGCATATTCACCTACATGGCAAAGCATTTCCCATCTTTCGCTATACAATTGTACATCTATCCAATAACTACCATTTGATAAATCTTCTATTAGTTGAGGATTTGTACAAGAATTAACACATTCAAAAATAATAGACCAAGTATTGTCAAATACTTTTACAATTACGTTTGCAGAATTAAGTCCATCAATAGTCATCGCAGCACCTTGGGTAGTAATTTGTACATCACACTCTGGATCAACACCACAAGATGGATCTATAGTTTTTGTAACAATATTTGACTCGCCAATGTAATCATCACATCCTTCTCGTCTCGAGCAACGAATAAAGTAAGTCGTTTCATCTATCGTTCCTGGATCGTAAGAATCGCCTATTGCATCTGCTATAATCATCCATTCTGGATCAGACAACGATGTAGGAGGAGTCATTGTCGTTGTACTCTTCAACCAAAGGTACTCTATAGTTCCAGTTCCACCAGATGCATCGCTAACGGTATTGATTAATTCAGGATCTCCTGAATTACCACAAATCGTTTCGTCTGCTTCGATTTCACCTCCATTTGTTACATTATCGCAAGTTGATTGAGGATCTGGTTCATCCAAAAAGATCGTTGAATAGCATTTACAACCATTATTGTCTGTTACAGAAACTGAATAAGAACCAGTAGGTAAACCATCAATACTATTGCCATAATCATCTGTACTCCAATAGTAAATATAAGGTGCTGTTCCGCCCATACTTACGCCACTTAACGCCCCATCACTTGCTCCAAATTCACTGATTGCATTTGTTACTTCGATATCACATGTAAGATTAGTAGGTTCATTAATTGTTGCTGATGCCGTTCCTGTACAACCATTTTCGTCTGTCACAGTAACAGTGTAGATTCCCGCAGGCAAGTCTGAAGGGTCTTCTTCATTACCGATTAATGGGCTATCCCAATCATAAGTAAATAAACAGTCACCTCCACTTGTTCCACTTTCGCCCAAGATTACTACTTCTGCTAATTGCAATAAATGAGTACCTTGTAATTGGATTCTAACATACCGACCTGTAGTATTTATAGAAACTATTTTTGGAGTTCCTCCACTTGTTTCAAAATAGCTACTGACTCCTGCTTGGTTGAGCGTAGTTGTCAAATCCGTAGAAGTAAATGGTACATCCGAAACTAGTACGTAATAATCTGATAAGAAACTTGCACAACAATCTGTTCGTCCCCATATTTCTATATCTGTAATAGAAGAACTTGCTCCAAGGTCAACTTCCCACCAAGCTTCATTATTCCACTTCGTACTTGAAACAGAAAAATCAGTCCACCAATTACCAGCAGTGTTTCCATCTGTTGCACGACTTCCAATTGCTCCTTGTTCTACACTTGATTGGCTTACTGGTTTGTTTAATGCTAGATTCGTAATTCCTCCACCTCCGCCATTGAGACATGGAACAGTAAGATCAATACTTCCATTACTAAACCCTAAACAACTTGCATCGGTTGTTATTGCTATAATGTTATCCGATAATCCATCACCACAATTATCACAATTCGCAATTGGTTCATTGATACAGTCGCAAATAGATGTATCATAACTATCTGATGTGCAATCATCACCATCGTCACAACTTGGAATTTCTATTGGCTCGTTCACACATATACATAATGCTGTATCGTAATAATCATTGGTCAAAC
>JAHDIP010000342.1 GCA_020630735.1 Saprospiraceae bacterium
TTAGTTGTTACTTGATAAAAGAAGAAAATAAAAATTATGCTACGAAAAAACATTCTTATCCATTTTGTACTTATTTTTTTGATAAGTATTATTTCTGTTTCATCATTTGCTCAAACCCAAGATAAACATTTTGGTGGTTTTATTATAGGCTTCTCTGATGCTAATCCTGATGAGGATTTAGATAATTTACTCAAAACCTATTCTAGTCTAGAACTTACTGATATTGATTTTATGTGGGCTAAAAATCAACTTGCTATACTTACTTTTCAAGAAGGAATAAATGCTGCGCAAAAAGAAAATTTAGAACTACAGCTTTTAACTGATTCTAAAACGACTTTTATCAGTAGGTTAATTTTGACAGATTCTGAGATTGGAGGTTTACTACCTGAAGTTTTTGTAGAATTACATCATAGTGATGACCTTCCTGCTTTGCAAGATTTGGCAAGAAAAACAGGTATATCCATTCTTCAAGAATCACCTTATAAAAAGAATTTGTATACTTTAAAAACATCAAAATTTTCAAAATCCAGTAAAGGATTAGCAAAAGAATTTAAAGCAAGTGGTTTATTCAAACAAACAGGGTATAATAGTCTTTTTTCTCTTGAAAGCATGACCAATGATCCGCTCTACAATTTCCAGTGGGGACTCAAAAATAATGGAACGAGTATTCAGGGAAACGGAACAGTAGGAGCAGATATCAATATAGAACCTGCTTGGGATATTACGACTGGATCGCCATCTATAAAAATAGCTATTTTAGATTCAGGTATTGATACTTTACATCCTGATTTGGTCAATAATATTCTCCCAGGATTTGATGCACTTGAAGGAGTTTCAAATGGAGCACCTAGTTTAGACTTGTCAAGTGATGCACATGGTACTGCTTGTGCTGGGATTGTAGCTGCCGAAGCAGATAATGATATTGCTATAGCAGGAGTAGCACCTAACTGTAAAATTGTACCTGTTCGAATTTTTAGATATTTTTTAGTAAATAATGAACCTACTCCACTTACAAATACCAATACCTTAATCAATGCAATTAATTGGGTAGAAACAACGGGAATAGATATTGTAACTTCATCGGCAGGTCTAAGAGATGAAGATGTACCTTTACTTCAAATCGATACGGCACTAGTAAATAGTAATATAGCAGATACTTATCAAAATGGTAGAAATGGCAAAGGGCTTCCCATGTTATTTTCTTCAGGCAATGATAATACATCTACTGTTATTTGGCCTGCTAGAGAAGCACAAACTATTGCTGTAGGTGCAACTTCTATGTGTGACGAACGCAAGAACCCTGATGACTGTTCTACTGAAAATTGGGGAGCCGATTATGGCGTTGGATTATCTGTATGTGCACCAGGTGTGAAAATCGCAACTACCGATGTTCAATCACCAAATGGCTATCTGTCAAATAGTGACTATATGCTTACCTTCAACGGAACATCTGCTGCATGCCCTCACGCTGCAGGAGTAATGGCTTTAATTCTTTCGATCAATAATGAATTAACTGTTAGTGAAGCAACTCATATTTTACAAGCAAGTTGTGATAAAATAGATGGCTATGATTTTAATGAATCTTACCCTTCTGGTTCTTGGAATATGGAAGTGGGGTATGGTCGTATCAATGCACATGCAGCGGTTCTAATGGCTCAAAAATCGGTTAGTACGAATAGCGTTTTGGCATCCGAAATCAATTTTTCTATTTTTCCTAATCCTTTTCAAGATCATACTACCATAAAGTACGAACTAGATAAAGGAACAATGGTAACAGTTAAGGTTTACAATCAACTTGGACAATTAGTAGATGTACTTAAAAATGAACCACAACAAGCTGGTTCACAAACTATACAATGGTTGGGCACCAATAGTGAAAATAAAGCATTGAGTAGTGGAATTTACTTTTTATCGTTGAAAATCGGAGACAAAATTCACAGTTCTAAACTTGTTTTAAGATAGTAGATTTTACTAAAAATAGGAGTCATTCCAGATCTTGGTTTTATCCAAAATCTGGAATGACTCCTATTTGTGACCTAAGGTCTATAATTAATTCCCATTCCAGGGGAAGGTTCCACAATTAATTTCTCTTATCATAAAGCTTTGTTCGTATGCTTGTGTACAACCTGGTTCAAAAGGACCAAGAAATGGATCATTTGGAATGACAACATCTTGCTCGTTGAATGTATATCGGATGTAATACGTTCCATTTGAAAGTCCTGCAGGAATTTCTGTTATGTTCGAAGCTATAATATTTCTGTTGCTATCTAACAAATCATAAAATTCATCTTCTGCTATTGCAGGAGAACCATCTAAACCTTGTACAGCCGAACCAGCACCTGTTAAGTCATAAGGTAATTTTACTGAACAGAATGATGAAGGCAAGTTAAGTGTAGGGTTTGGATAAAAACACTTATTACCGATAGAACGGTTTAAGCCATTTTCATTCCAAAGACTAACAATATAATTTACTCCTTCAACATGGACACCTTGTAAGTAATAGAAGCTGGTACCATCACCATTTGGTACTTCAACTAATTGCTCACCACTTATACCAGTGACAAATGGTGTCAGAGGATATTGAATACCATTAGGAATTGGATTTGGATACTCGATGCCTGTATCATATAAGCCATTTGCAGATTGTACATACCATCAACGAAGCAATCTTAATAATTAAATACGTATATTTGTAAATTGACTTGTTAACTGTATTACGAATGAGCGAGAGAAAAAAAATATTTTGAATAAGGCAAAAACATAGTTGATGCAGTAGCAGCAATGAGGCTTTTAACGAATTGCAAAATGAAATTTACCTCTTGTAGCCATTTGATGGTTGCAGTTAACAAGTCTAATACTTAATTAAAACTAAAATATGAATACCCTATCTCAACAAGTACTCCTTTCTTTATTTTTAGTGATTACATTTACATTCAATTCTGTTGCTCAATGTGACCTTGCTATTACATCAACAGTAATTAATCTTTCCTGTTATAATAGTAGTGATGGAGCCATAGACTTAGCTGTTAGTACTTCTTTTTTTCCTGTCACCTACGATTGGAGTAATGGTCAAATTGTAGAAGATATCTTTGGATTACCAGCAGGGACGTATAGCGTGACGGTAACAGATGCGAATAATTGTACAGCGGTAGAAAATATTATAATAGAGTCTCCTCCAGAACTTACACTCTATTGTTTTGAAGAAAATCCTGTAAGTACATCTGGAGGTAATGACGGTTGGGGTATTGTTAACATTGAAGGAGGGTATAGCCCGTATACGATTGAATGGGCTGGTCCTAGTTTTGGAAACACTACAGGGGGCTTTAGTGATAATATTCTTGAAGATCTTTCTGCGGGTACTTATGAAGTTACGGTGACCGATGCGAATGGCTGTTATAATACTTGTTTGTTTACGATCAATGAACCTGATGTTTGTTTTTTAGTTGAACATACCGTTACAAATCCATCTTGTTTTGGTGAAGGAACAGGTGCTATAGATATAACGATTACTGATGGTATTCCTCCGTTTATTTATGAATGGAGTAATGGTACTAATGTAGAAGATCCGACAGGCTTATTTGAAGGGACGTATAGTGTAACGATAACTGACGCAAATAATTGCATGGAAGTTGTCGATATAACGATATTGGGACCACAGCAACTTATAGTGTCTTGTGTTCAAAATACTCCTGTATCTGGATCGGGAGCTACTGATGGTGTAGGAGCTGTGAATGTATCAGGAGGGCTAGGTCCTTATACTATTTCTTGGGTTGGACCCGTTTCAGGTACTGTTAGTAGTAATTCTGGAGAAGTTGTTTTGGCTGGTCTGGCAGCAGGCATTTATTCGGCGACCATAACAGATGCTAATGGATGTTTTGAAGAATGTAGCTTTTCGATTATTGACCCAAATTCCATTTGCGATATACCAATTCCTACCAATATCGCTTACATTAGTGGGAATGTAATCAAGTTAAACTGGACAGTAATTGATGGAGTTGATAAATACAAAATTCGATATAAAGAAAATATTGCAGGTAGCAATTGGATCGAAGTTTCTTCAACGATTGAAGAACGTTTTTTGAATGACCTCAACCCTAATTCGCATTATCTGTTTAGTTTCAAAACGGTATGTACTACTAGTAGCTCTATCTGGTCTCCCAATTACAGTTTTACGACTATTCAGGAAAACTGTGATCGCCCAATGGCTTCAACTGTATCAACCAACGGATTAGACGCAACGATCGTTTGGACTTCTGAGTCAAGCGATATCAAATATAAGTTAAAGTACAAACCAAACGGTGGTGCTTGGACAGAAATTTTAGTCAATTCACCTTCTACTACTTTGACAGCTTTGCAAGCAAACACTAGCTATAAATACAAACTAAAAACGAAGTGTACTTTAGCTTGGACTAACTGGACAGCTGCAACTACTTTTTACATCGCTTCTTTGACCGATAATCCAAATGCTAGGAGTATATTAAATGTAAATGCCGCTTTTCCAAATCCAGCCAATGATTATATCAATATTATATTAGAAGAAAAGACCTACTTGCTTCAAGTCTTTGATATTAATGGTAATCTTTTTAAAGAAATTGCCAATCCTGCTAAACATGAAAAAATTGATATTTCTACTTTCCCTTCTGGAATATACATGGTCAATGTAGAAGGTAGTACTAAAGTAGGAACGATCGCAAAATTTGTAAAAGAATAATAAGAGAAATGAAAATCAAAGTTAAAATGAAAATAAAAAATTCTTTATTTTAACTTTGATTTCCCTTTCTACGTTGCAAATATCATTTTCTGATCTTTAAACGCTTTGAACTCGACAGCATTTCCATTAGGATCAAGAAAGAACATAGTCGCTTGTTCACCTACCTCACCTTTGAATCGAATGTATGGTTCGATGACAAAATCAATACCATGCTTTTTTAGTTTTTCAGCCAATGCTTCCCATTCATTCATTTCTAAAATAGCACCAAAATGTCGGATCGGCACCGCCTTACTATCAACGGCATTACTTGCTACTGCTTCTTTTTTCTCGTCCGTTAAATGTGCCGTTATTTGGTGGCCCCAAAAATTAAAATCTATCCAACGATCAGAAGTTCGACCAACACTACAGCCAAGTAGTTCTTCGTAAAAAGCTCTCGTTTTTTCTAAATCGTAAACAGGAAAAGCTAGATGAAAAGGTGTCATGTTTTTTATGATTTTAAATATAGAAGTTGTTTAAAAAGTCTTAAGTAGCGCACCACAATTACTTCGGTATTTTAAAACGATCTTTTTCCGCTATA
>JAHDIP010000343.1 GCA_020630735.1 Saprospiraceae bacterium
TAAAAATCCCACTTTACTATTCTCGGCTCTCTATTCTTAATCTTACTTTCGTTATAACTTCGCTAGTTGAGTCAACAACCACGAACGTTCTGTCAGAGGTTCTGTCATTTCAATTTCAGTTTTCAGTTTATCTTTTTGAGTTTGACTATAAGGGTTTACTTTGAGTAGTTTTTTTGTAAAACGAATAATGTTTTTGTAGTTCGTTTTGTGGTAGCCCATAATTTCTTTACGCTGTAAGTAATTTCGTACACTTTCCAAAAGCGATTCGAGTGAATCGTGTTCACCTTCTTCATAAAACATTTTGAACAGCATCGTTCTAGTACTAAGGTTCATCAAAATATCATCCGATTCTACTTGATTGCACAAACGCATAGCAACTGCATAATCACCTTTTTCATAATTAAGACGAGCAAGACTGAAATTTCCGACACTCTCTCGATATTTTTCTTCCAGATATTTTTGATAATCAGTTACAAAGTTTTCTGCCCACTCAAACTCTTCCAAACGAATGGCAATAGCGACAACATTAAGAAAGGTCCACCGTGAAACCGTTTCGTTTTCCAATAATACTTTTTCTTCAAAACCCAGTCGATACAATTCGAAGGCTTCTCTAAAAAAGGCTTTGTGTCCGATATTCATTCGTCCGATACAATAATTGATGGCAAGCAAATAAATATCTCGAATTTCGGCAAGCGGAAAGTATTCGCCATGTTGCTGTATTTCTTTTTTGAGATTTTGGAAATGTGTTTCGTCGTCTTTTTCAAGCAAAGACATGCAGCAATAATAATAAATCGCAACAGCAGGAATATCTAACAACTCTTTTGATCGAACATATTCTAAAACTTTCTCGAACAGACCTATGTTATATTTTGTTTTATATACTCGTTGATGCGAAAGCATAAAACTACTTTGTCGGAGTTTATCTGTTAAAAAGGTAAGGTCTAGAGAGTCAGATACATCTTGGAGGTTCAGCTTGGTAGTCCGTTGCAATTTGCTGAGATAGATATATTGTTCTTGCTGTATAAGGTAGTCGTTTCTGAAATAGCCACTATTTCGGTAAGGATGTTGTTCTTGTAGCTGTTGGACAAGCTTTATGTTTTTCTGAAAAGATTTTTCAAGCTTTCGCTTACGATATACACTCGCTAAAGTCCGTTTTGCTCGTACATTATCTTCGAGCAACTCCTGAAATATGAGAAATTCTTCGACCGCTTTCATTAAAAAGTGCATGGCTTGTCTAATTTTAGCGTCGTCAAAACGTTCTTTAGGCAGTACTTTGCGAAAAACATACTCTTTTGATAGCAGTTCATCTTTGTGTAAATGCCTGTCTTCCATCAAATACTCGAATAAAAGGACGACATCTTCCCGCAAATTATGAGCTGGAGAATTGACCCATTTTCGGAATTCTCGTATTTCTTTTTTAGAAAAGGTCTTTAAAATGCTTATTAAACGGCTTTTTTGCATTAATAAAAATTAAATATGTTCAACAAAGTATAAAAAGTTACAACAAATAAACGAAGCTAAATTAATTATAAGTACCTAAAAATAAGCAATTTAAATATAAAAAGCTGTTTTGGGAGTAAAAATAAACGTTAAAAACTGTTCAACAAATGCCAATTTTTGTCTTTGTCAATTCAACGAAAGAACTACATTTTTGTAGTGTAAGAAATAAGAAAACAAGTTTAACAACCATTATGAAAGAAAATTACACATATAACTACATACAACAGTTGCCAAAAGCTTTAGGGCTTTGGATGCTCCTTGTATGGTCTTTGTGTTCTTTTCAGCTACAAGCTCAAGGATGGGAAAAAGCATTCGGAACCCCCAATGCCGAAGAAGCGAATGCGATGACCCAAACATCTGACGGCGGATTCATCATGGCTGGTTATTCTGGAACCGATACCTATTTACTAAAAACCGATGTGGACGGCGAGGAGCTTTGGGCAAAAACCCTTGGCTCCCCTCTCGTTTACGATGTGGCTTACGATGTCATTACGACTACTGATGGCGGTTACCTGCTTGCAGGAACAATTGAGAATATAGGTAATGGTCAACGGGATGTTTATCTGATTAAAACAGATCAACATGGAGAGGTAGAATGGGAAAATTATTATGGAAGTGGTCTCGATGATTTAGCACGTTCTGTTGAACAAACAACAGATGGTGGCTACATTATTACGGGTTATACTTCGATAGATGCTACAAACGAAAATGTATTTTTGATAAAAACCGATGCAAACGGCCAAGAAGAATGGACTAATAGCTTTGGAGGAAATCTTGATGATAGAGGTTACTCCGTATCCCAAACCGACGATGGTGGTTATATTATCACCGGCTATACCGAAATTAGTTCAAACTACTGGACCGTATACTTAGTAAAGACGCTACCCAATGGCACCGAAGACTGGTCTACTACTTTTGGTAGTGGAAGTAATAACCGAGGCTATGACGTTATTCAAACGGTTGACGGTGGCTATGCGGTGGTAGGATTCACTGCTACAACGACAAATGGATGGGATGCATTTCTCATCAAAACCGATGTAAATGGAAATAGTGATTGGACGAAAACCTATGGTGGTCTACTTGATGATCAAGGTTATTCTATCGCTCAAACTACCGATGGAGGTTATATCATTTCTGGATATACTGATGCCTCCGCTTTCAATGGCGACGTTCTTCTAATTAAAACCTTTGCAGATGGAAGTCAAGAATGGACTCGTAATTTTGGTCGCAATGGGGCTGATGCTGGTTGGGCTGTTGCTCAAACAGAAAATGGAGGATATGCTGTTGCAGGAAGTATCTCTAAGGAAGATGCTATTTTCGATACCGATTTTTACTTACTCAAAACCGATATAGAAGGAAATACTTACTCGGATTACATCGAAGGAAATATTTTTAAAGATTTCAACTTTGACTGTCAATTCGACAATGGTGAAGAAAGTCTAACAGGTTGGATCGTCGAGGCTGCGGGAGCACAAACCTTTTATGGTACTTCTGACCTCGACGGCAACTATTCAATCTTAGTTGATACTGGAAATTATGACGTAAGAGTTATATTACCTGATTACTGGGCAGCGTGTGTAGAATCATTTAATATCAACTTCTTTACATTTTATGATTCCACAGAACTGAATTTTGCAATCCGCCCTGAAACCGATTGCCCCCTACTGGAAATTGATATTTCTACACCGCTAGTCCGACCTTGTTTGGATAATAAATATGTGATTAACTACTGCAACCGTGGTCCCAAAACCGCTGAAGATGCTTATATCGAGGTAAACTTCGATGAGGCATACACGATTAATTCCTCGACTGTACCAGCTAGTAGCCAAGATGGCAATTTCTATACCTTCGATGTAGGAGATATTGCCTCTGGCGACTGTGGTCAAATAAATGTAAATGTAACACTTGATTGTAATACTACGAGTGGAAAAACACATTGTGCTGAAGCACACATTTATCCTGATGTGCTTTGTTTACCTGTCATCAATTGGGACAGTTCAAGTGTAGTAGTTGATGGATTGTGTGATAACGATTCTGTACGATTTGTGATTTCCAACTTAGGAACTGCTGACATGAGTCAGGAGTTAGAATATATTGTCATCGAAGATCATGTCATGTATTTCCCAACACCACAACCTTTCCAATTAGAAACAGGCGAATCACTGAACTTAGCATTTCCTGCCAATGGTGCAACGTATCGCATTATAGCTGGTCAAGCAGAAGGACACCCTGGTGATAGCTACCCAACCTTAGCAATAGAAGGTTGTGCGACAGGAGGTATGCCATTTTCAACAGGCTTTTATACCGAATTTCCGAACGATGATAATGATCCATTTGTAGCAATAGACTGTCAAGAGAATAAAGATAACTATTCACCTATCGAGATGAGAGGCTATCCCAAAGGCTACCGTGACTCTCTCATTTCTAACAACACGGAGCTCGAATATCTTATCCATTTCCAGAATGTTGGAGTGGATGAGGCATTCCGAGTGGTTATTCGAGATACGATTTCCGAATACCTAGATATTACAACTGTGCGCCCTGGAGCAAGCAGTCATCCCTACGATTTTAAAGCATATGACAATGGTATCCTCAAATTTACCTTTGAGAACATTGATCTTCCTGATAGCAGCACTGATGAAGTTGCATCGCATGGGTTTGTCAAATACAGAATATCCCAAAAACTGGACAACCCTGATCAGACTATCATACAAAACCGTGCTGCTATCTTTTTTGACTATAAGACACCCGAAAACTCTAATGAAGTAGGAGTTGAAGTGTGTGAAGATATATTCAACGCATGTTTGCTTGTAAGTTCACATGACGTTTTTGTCCCGAATGCTGAAATAAGTGTGTACCCCAATCCTTTTAATGAATACGCCATATTCGAAATTAAAGGAATCACACTCAAAAACAGTTCACTAAATGTGTATGACCTTGCTGGTCGCCTCATCCGCCAGCAAGCCTTTGACAACAATTCAACGCAATTTTATAAAAATAATCTGCCACAAGGAATGTATGTGTACAAGATAGAAGACGGCAGTCAGTTGATTAGTACTGGAAAACTAATTATACAATAAGTTGATTAAAGAATTTTTCATGAGATTATAAATAAGTTCGTTTTTATTTCATGGGGTTATAAATGAGTATTTAGCAAGTCGCATTATCCTGAAGAGGGTAGTGCGACTTTTTTTTGTGGCAAACTATGGTGCTTTATTTACTGCAATAAATTGAATGAGTAAGGTTGCCCTATTTGATTCTTCGTTCTCAATATAACCTTCCGTTTTTTTTATTTCATATTCAAACATATCAATAATCAATGTTATTTTATCCATGATATTGATGATGAGATTTGAAGCGGTTTCAATTTTTTTCTTGACAATCCAATCGGTAATAAGACAGTCGATGAATTGATCTAAAAAATGTTCTAATTCATCTACTTCTTTTTGGTAGTTTAACCCAAAGTGGTCAGCAAAATCATAGAACTCATCTTCGTATTTTTGAAGAAAGGTATTAGCGGTATAAATGTCTCTGTTGACGGCTTTAGCATTTCGATTTCCTTTGCCATGAGGACTTGTATTGCCTTCACCCCATTTATCAACTTTGCTTAGACCTATGATTACTTTATGTAAATGTTGTTTGGCTAATAATCCTTTTTTTATGACAGATTTTAATTCTGCAATCTTAGTTTCTAGCCGAGCAATTTTTTTACTAGCGTCTTTTAATGCTTGTAGGTACTTCCGTAGTTTTTTCAGCAGCTTTATTTTTTTCTCCATAAGTTC
>JAHDIP010000052.1:0-11188 GCA_020630735.1 Saprospiraceae bacterium
ATTCCCTTCTCCATTCCCTTCTCCATTCCTTGCATTTCAGCTTTCAGCTTTTCTTCTTTTAGCATTTCGATGATAGCCACATTTTTAGCTAAAGTTATTTCATAATGCATTCGTTGTTCAGAAGTCATTTTACTTTTATCCAATTTCTTGGTTATTTTATCCAGCCAATCTTCGGATAAGAATTTAGGTAGTTTTTTGACATCTTGAATAGTATCTAGGTATTTCATAACGTAAATAAGTTTATCAAGGTTTGATGTTATCTCCTTTTCTTTCTTATCAAATTTACTAATTTCGATGATAATATGCGTAATTTGACTGTCCAATTCTTCTCCTTCTTGGTTCATTAACGTACCAAAATGATAATATAGTTTCGAATTAGGGTATATATTTTTGGCTAGAAAGCCTATACAATATATTTTAGGCAGATTTTCAAATCTATATTTTCCTTTTTCTACTAACGTATTAAATTTTTGGAAGGCATAAAACTTAGATCGCTGGATATAGTTCTTATAATGACCTAATTGCATTTCAACTATAAATGTATTTTCGTTTTCATCTTCGCAAATGATATCATACAATCCTCCTCTTGAATCTTGGGTTATACCTTCAAATTCATTCCTTAAAAATTGAACTTCTTTTATTTCTGCTTCACTTTGTATTAAAGCCTTCAACGCTTTTCTAAGGAAGAATGTATCATTTTCATCTGCAAAGGTTATTTTGAAACCATAATCAGACAAGATGGATATGAATCTATTCGAATTGTTCATAAAGCAAATATCTATTAAAAAAAGTGTTATGCTTTTACAACACAACACTTTTTACTTTGATTTTTATTATGATTCTAATCAGGTACTTTAATAATAAACGACAATTTACCACATTGCTTTTCTGCTACTGTATAATCTTTTTCGTAGCGATATTTAGCAGCGGCACTTTCAGCCTTTTTTAATAAATAAGGATCTTTGATGGTCGTTTTTTCTTTATCAACTTGTGAGAATATAACTTTCCCATCTTGGTTTACACAAAGATTAATAACCATTCTACCAGACTCTTTGATGATTTTATTAAGATTGGCTCTGTATATTACTTTTCGAGTAAGTAAGCCATCACCGTCAAATCCTTCGCCACTATCTCCGCTGTCTCCATCTCCATCAGAAGAAGCATCGCCTTCATCCGAACTACCTTGATCGCCTTCACCTGCGCTATTGCTATCACCAGTGTCAGGATTGTCACTACCCGAACTTCCGCTACCACTTCCAGTACTACTACTAGATGATGACTGCTTCGATTTTTTAAAAGCTTTAGCAATATCTTTCAAAAAGTCAGGAGGCAGTTCTTCCGTTACTTCCGTTACTTCATCCGACACTTCTTCCACCTGTGCATTTTTAGAAATATCAGCAAGAATTTCCGACATATCGACAGTAGAAGGTGCAGGGCTAGTTAGTACAGGCTTTTTATTAGGTTTAGGAAGAGGAGTTGTTTTTATCTTTTTTGTGATTTTCTTCTTAGGCTTTTCTGGCTGCGGATCTGGTTCTGGATCAGGCTGCGGATCAGGAGTTTTCTCAGGTGTTTCCACTTTATTTTCAGCAGGCTTTTCCTGCGTCTTTTTTTCCTGAGAACTAGAAGCCCTAGACGATGACTTTTTAGAAGAAGAAGGTTTATCCGTAAATCGCTTCTTATAATCTTCTGTAAAATCGACAGTAATCACTTTATCATACTTTTGTTGGGTTTGAAGCCGTTCGCTCATAAAAGGCAAGAAAATAAGAATGATAAATAAAATAAGGAATAATAAGGCTGCAATACGCGCCTTACGCTTAATCTTTTTCTGTTCTCGTTGAGATATGTATGATTCCATAAAAGGTATAACTGTG
Source organism: Saprospiraceae bacterium (assembly GCA_020630735.1). GTDB lineage: Bacteria > Bacteroidota > Bacteroidia > Chitinophagales > Saprospiraceae > JAHDIP01. Next base: position 1,872 of record JAHDIP010000052.1, read on the forward strand.
TAAAAGCTTAATTTATTGGCACGTAAATTATGTTTTTTATCTCAAAAATTGTGCTAATTAACTTTTTAATTTTGTAAAGACACTGCTTTCATATAAAATTAGTAATTTTCGGCTTAACAAATAACTGTAGAATCATGAATATTGAAGAGTTTACAGCCTATTGTTTGTCAAAAAAAGGCGTTGAAGAGTCCTTTCCTTTTGATGAAACAACCCTGGTTTTCAAAGTAATGGGGAAAATGTTTGCATTAACAGGACTTGATAATGAAGTATTTGAAGTTAATTTGAAATGTGACCCTGAGTATGCTGTGGAACTTCGAGAAGAATACGGAGACATTCGCCCTGGTTGGCACATGAATAAAAAACATTGGAATACTGTTGCATTTGAAGCATCATTAGATGACAAAATGTTAATCTCTTTAGTCGATCATTCCTACGATTTGGTCGTAAAGAAATTAAAAAAAGCAGATCGAGAATTTTTGAATAATTTATAAAAGACAATACGCTGGAAAAGCAAGTAGATTTTATACTAGTTGGGCAAGGTTTAGCTGGAACAGTCTTAGCGCATTTTTTGATCAAAAAAGGATTCAATATTCTAGTGATTGATAAAGGGCTGGAGCAAACTTCCTCTAAAGTCGCAGCGGGAATTATCAATCCTGTTACTGGTAGGAGAGTGGTGAAAAGTTGGATGATAGATGAGCTTATCCCTTTTGCAAAAAATACGTACCACGAAATTGAGGAAAAATTAAAACAGCCAATTTATCACGAAATAAATATCATCCGTACCTTACCAGATATCGAAGCAGATAATTTGTGGAATACCAGAAGCGCTTTGCCAGACTTAGAAGATTATATGCTGACAAATCCTTCGATTGAAGGTTTTAAAGAAAAGCTTCAAGCTGTATTTAATTTTGGTGAAATTCAGCAAACCGCAAGACTTGATATCAAATTATTATTGGAGTCTTATAAACATTATTTGAAAAACGATAATAAGTATTTAGGAGATAATTTTGATTATGATGAGCTAATAAAAGAAGATAATTTTGTTCGTTATAAAGGCGTTCGAGCAAAGAAAATTATTTTTTGTGAAGGTTATCAAACGATTCATAATCCTTATTTTTCCTATTTACCTTTTGTCTTATCAAAAGGGGAGGTTCTGATTATAAAAATACCAGGAGCTGCTTTTACAAAGATCATCAAGCACAAACTTTTTATAGTGCCTCTAGGCAAAGACTATTATTGGATAGGTTCTACTTATGATTGGAAATTCAATGATAGCGAACCAACCGAAGCGGGTAAAGAAAATCTGATACAACGTTTAAAAGCCAGCCTTCAATTGCCTTATGAAGTCATCATGCATAAGGCTGCGATACGACCAACTACTAAGGATCGAAGACCATTTCTAGGTATACATCCAGAATATCCTTGTCTTGCTATTTTTAATGGAATGGGAACAAAAGGGGCATCGCTATCGCCCTTTTTTGCGCAACATTTTGTTGATTTTTTATGCGACGAAACAGACTTAAATCCACAAGTAGATATTAAACGCTGTAAGAAGATTTCATCAAACGACTAATCGAAACGAGATGTCCAAAAATAACGAGTGGAACAACTACTGCTGGCAATAAAATAAATGGAAAATAGAGTATACCTATGTTCGGTTGATCAAAAGCAATTTGCTGAAAAGGAGTAGGTGCAGCAAGTATTGATGTGATTACAACATTTAAAACCAAGAGTAAACAAATGATATTCCATCCAAGTAAAATATTTTTGCTAATAGACTTTCTAATGAAAAAAAGATAGGCAACTATAGGAGCTGTTATGCCAGATAAAATATCAAAATTTATTCCTTCAAAAGTTTGAAAAATAGAGATCAATCCATAATGATAAAGTAAAGCTAAAACGATCTCAACAGGAATTCTAATGGTGTTAAAAAAAGTCAATGTTTTTAAGTCAATTCCATTTATGAAGCGTTGACCTCTTTCCGAGAAAAATAAATATAGCATCATCAAAAAAGTAGGAACAACTGCTAAGGTAAATCGTGGTGGCATACTTTCAGTATATAAAAAAAATCCACTCAAAGCGATCAAAGAAATGAGTACTGACCAACTAATGATGATAGGCAAAAATGCTTTTGACTTGGCTGCTAAATAAAACCAAATGACCGAAATAATTGTGGTAGCGCCGAATAAAAGACTAATGAAGATCGGAAGTTCTGTTTTCATAATAATTGTATATGCAAGTATATGTTTAAAAAATCAATTTTTTAATTCCACTAGATTGGTACGAATAGCTTCAGTCATTACATCTAATTGCTGAATACTAAATTTGCCAAGAATTTCTTCTACAGAATGATGCAATTCCTCCCAAACAGGCGTTATCTCTTCTAGTAATTCATACCCTTTATTGCTTAATTCTAGCACCGAATGCCTAGTATCTTCACCTTTCGATACTAATACTAAGCCTTGATTTACCAGCTTTTTTAGGTCTCTACTCATCGTAGATTGGTCCAAAACCAGCTTTTCTGCTATAAATTTCTGGTTGACATGCTTTTTTTTGCCTATGATGAAAAGGATCGAGAGCATACTACCTCTCAAGCCAAAAGGATTGATTTTTTGTTGATAAGCAGAATTGATCAAACGGTGCAAACGTCTCAATTTTGCATTGATGCAATATTGTGGCTGTATACGATCAAAATGAGGCGTTGGAATTTTTTCCATAATACAAAGGTACTGCATAATAGTTGTACATGCAAGTATTTGTTTTTCGGAATTTAACAATACACCCCGAATCAAGTTAAAGAAGCGTTAAGTTGGCAAACACACACATCCTTTCAGCTATTCTGAACATCTTAATGTTATTCGAGCAGATATTCAAATAATAGCTTATATTCGTAAAAAAACAATTACATAGTCTAAACGTATACATACATTTCCCCCAAAATATTCAATAATACCTCTTATTATGAGAAAAATTTCAATCATCATATTCTTTGCTGCCACCTTATTAGCTATAGGTGCTTTATACAGTTTTAGCAGTAGCAATCAAACAGAAACTATGTTAACCATTAACAAAGACGATTACGAAAAAGAGTGGAAAGAAATTGACGACCTGGAAAAGGAAGGTTTGATCAAATCTGCACTTGAAAAAGTGGAAGCTTTATACCTACGTGCTAAGCAAAAAACCAACTCTGCTCAAATTGTAAAATGCTTACTCTATAGAGGTAAATATAAAAGCCAATTAGAGGAGAATGGATACATCAATAGTGTTTATCAATTGCAAAAAGAAATCGAAACTGTTGATTCACCAACGAAAGCTATTTTGCAAAGTGTTCTGGCGGAATTGTATTCAAATTATCTAGACCAAAACCAATGGCGCTTTCGAGATAGAACAGAAACTGCTGATTTTAAAAATGATGATATTCAGACTTGGACAATCAAACAACTACAAGATGAAAGTAGTCGATTGTACTTAGCATCTATTGCTGATGAACAATTGAAAAAAATTGCTATCGAAGATATTGATGCAATTACTTATGATGGAAAATATAACGAAAACTTGCGACCTACCTTATTCGATTTTTTAGCAAATCGTGCAATAGAATATTTCCTCAATGATCGTTCTTATTTGACAGAGCCTGCTTATAAGTTTTATATCAATCAAAAAGAGGCATTTGCTGACGCTAAGACTTTTGCGAATTATACTTTCAAAACGAAGGACACCGATTCTAAAAAATATCAAGGAATCGTCTTATTTCAAAAAATTATTAAGGCGCATCTTGAAGATAAAAACACATCTGCTTTAATCGACATTGACCTTAAGCGATTAAAATTTGTAAACAACCAAGCAGTTATTGACAATAAAGATCAACTTTATTTAGATGCTTTAGACAACATTATAAATCGCTATAAGAGTGATCCTATAGCCGCAGATGTTGCATACCAAAAAGCGCAATACTATTTTGATAAAGCTGGAGAGTACCAAAAAAATCCAGAAGATGAAGGGAAGTGGGATTATAAAACGGCACATGATATTTGCACAGCTACTATCAAACAATTTCCAGAAAGCATTGGAGCTAAAAATTGTAAATACCTTATTTCTCGTATCGAAGGAGAAAACGTAAGTCTTGAACAAGAAAAGGTCAATTTACCAAATGAACCTATATTGACGAATGTGCGGTACAAAAATGTAGCAAAGGTTCATTTTCGATTAGCAAAAGTTGATATTGAAACTGCTCAAAAGTTGAATCAACGAAAAATTCAAGCACAAAGAAAATTACTAAAAGCGCTTCCAAGTGTAAAAGAATGGTCAGAAGATTTACCACTTGATGGTGATTTTAGAAATCATAGTGTAGAGATAAAAGTCGAACCTCAGAAATTAGGAGTTTATGTTTTGGTGGCATCTGAATATGATGATTTTAGAGGTGAAGATAATTGGTTTGTTTATTCCATATTCCACGTTTCAAATATTGCTTCATTGATTCGATCTCACAATGAAAAAGGAACTGAAGTAATAGTTGTGCATCGAAAAACTGGTGAGCCATTAGCAAATGTCAAAGCAGAATTATACAATCAAGTGTACAACCAACGAAGTCGAGTATATGATTATATTCGCATTGGTGAAAAAACAAGCGACCAAAATGGTATCATAAAATTTAACTCTACCGATTCAGACCGATTTAGAATAAAATTTACGAAAGGAAAAGACGTGTTATTTTTGAATGATAACTATTCTAATTATAGAAATAGACCATACAAAAATCAAGAGCGATCCCATACACATTTCTTTTTAGATCGAGCCATTTATCGACCTGGACAAACGGTATACTTTAAAGGGATAGAAATAAAAACGGATAAAAATAATATGCCTACTATTGAGGCAAATAAAAAAGTCGAAGTTGTTGTACTCGATGCCAATCATCAAGAAGTAGAAAAAATAAACCTTATTACAAATGAGTACGGAACGATCACAGGATCCTTTACAGCACCTAAGTCAGGTCTGCTTGGCAGTATGTATCTTCGATCGAATAGCAATAATTCTTCAAAATCATTTAGAGTAGAAGAATATAAACGACCGAAGTTTGAAACAGTTTTTGAACCCGTAAAAGGAAGTTTCCGATTTAATGATGAAGTTACAGTTATTGGAAATGCAAAAGCGTTTGCTGGCTCAAATGTAGATGGTGCAAAAGTAACGTATAGAGTTGTTAGAGAAGTAAGCTATCCTTATATGCCTTGGTGGTATTTTCGTTATTATCCATACCAATCGAGTTCGATGGAAATTGTAAATGGCGAAACTACAACAGACGAAAAAGGTGCTTTTGAAATCAAGTTTAAAGCCTTACCTGATTTGTCTATTTCGAAAGAAAAAAAGCCACAGTTTTCATACAAAGTCTTCGCTGATGTAATAGACATTACTGGCGAAACGCAATCGGCAAATACAAGTGTTTCGGTAGGATATATCGCACTTCAAGCAAATATGCTTGTGCCAGAATCTATTAATCGGGATAGCCAATTTGTCCTAAAATTAAAAACAGAAAACCTGAATGGTGTGTTCGAAGCAGCCAAAGGTACGATTAGCATTGAAGGATTAAAAACGCCTGATCGAGTATTCAAAACTAGATATTGGGAGAAGCCAGATCGACACATTATGACAGCGGAAAACTTTAAAAAAGATTTCCCCAATTTTGCTTTTAAAGATGAAGACGAAATTCAAAATTGGTCTGTTGAAAAAGAGGTTTATCAAGCCAGTTTTAATACAGCAGAAGAAAAAGAAATTAAACTAAATACTTCTAATTGGAAAGCTGGAAAATACATTATTAAACTAAAAACGAAAGACAAATACGATCAAGCAATTGAGCTGGAGCGATTGGTTACGGTCTACGATTTGGATGCTAATACAGCACCTGCAAATGAAGCCTATTTTCATCTAAATGAAAACGAACGTTTACAACCTGATGATCGTGCAAATATTTTTGTCGGTTCTGCATACAAAACAACTCATTTCCTTTTTGATGTAGAACATAATGGCGACTTAGTTACCTCAACCTGGTTAGATGTAAATGGGATGGAAAAAACAGGTTTCCCAATTGTTGAAAAGTATAGAGGCAATGTCATGTACTCTTTAAGTATGGTAAAAGAAAATCGAGTATATATCGAAAACTATACGGTATATGTTCCTTGGACAAATAAAGAACTTAATATTGAGTATGCTACATTTAGGAATAAATTGTATCCAGGGCAAGAAGAAGAATGGCAGGTGAAAATATCAGGAAATAAAAAAGAAAAAATTGCTGCCGAAATGGTGGCTGCCATGTACGATGCTTCGCTCGACCAATTTGTAAAACACAATTGGGGCATGAGTATTTATCCTACAAATTACAAACGTTATCGGATTAATTCAAACAGCTTTTCCAATAGTTATGTTCAAACACTTGTAAGACCAGCTTACATTAATATTCCAACTTTTTCTAGACAATACAGACGACTCAATTGGTTCGATTATTACTTTAGATATAATGAAATAGCCGAAATGGCCATGGGCGGATCTCCTGTTATGATGGATCAAGTTCAGATGGAAAGTGCTCCTCCTCCAAGAGGATCAAGAAATATGAAAAAAGGGAAAGTCGCTGAAACTTTTGCATCATCTTCTCGAATTGAATCGTCTAATAATGCAGTCGATGAGGATGCAGATGGGGTTGCTGATATGATAGAAGCAAAGGCTAATCAATTTGATAATGGTGGCGGTAAAAAAGAAGACTTTGGTGATGTAAAAGTTCGTACCAATTTAAATGAAACCGTTTTCTTTATGCCAAATCTGAAAACAGATGCAGAAGGAAATGTCATCGTCAAATTCACCATGAACGAGGCATTGACCCGTTGGAAGTTTCTGGGGCTTGCACATACTAAAGATTTAAAATTTGGTTTCACCGAAAATGAAGTAGTCACCCAAAAAGATTTGATGGTGATGCCAAATGCTCCACGTTTTATGAGAGAAGGCGATGAAATAGAATTCACTGCAAAAGTAAGTAATCTCAGTGAAAAGGATTTACAAGGTGAGGCAAAACTCGAATTGTTCGATGCACTCACGATGAAACCAATAGATGATTTGCTCGGAAATACAAAAGCTGTTATTCCTTTTCAGACAGGTAAAGGACAATCGGATCGCTTGGCTTGGAAACTTAAAATCCCAACTGGTGAAGCCTATGCCATTACGCATCGTGTGATTGCTAAAGCAGCTAATTTTTCTGATGGTGAAGAAAGTACCTTGCCTATTTTAACCAATCGAATGTTGGTGACAGAAACCTTACCTCTACCTGTACGAGGAAAAGAAAGTAAAACCTTTACCTTCAAAAGTATGCAAGAAAAGAGTACATCTAGTACCTTACAAAATCATAAATATACTTTAGAGTTTACTTCTAATCCTGCTTGGTATGCTGTTCAGGCATTACCTTATATGATGGAGTATCCGTACAAGTGCACCGAACAAATATTTAGCCGTTACTACGCTAATAGTCTAGCTACTTCTGTAGCCAATGCACACCCTAAAGTGAAAAAAGTTTTTGACCAATGGAAAAATACAGATGCGATGCTGAGCAATTTGTCCAAAAATCAAGAACTAAAAACAGCTTTATTGGAAGAAACTCCTTGGGTGCTTCAAGCACAAAGCGAAGAAGAACAAAAGAAAAATATTGGCCTCTTATTTGACCTCGACCGTATGAGCCAAGAGCAAGATCAAGCAATGGCTACTTTATTAGAACGTCAGTTGGGCAATGGAGGATTTAGCTGGTTTCCTGGTGGAAAAGACAGTTGGTATATCACTCAATACTTAGTAGAAGGTATGGGACATTTAGATGCACTTGGTGTACAAAGTTTGAAGAGTAATCCTGAGACAGGCAGAATGCTTTCAAAGGCGGTAAGCTATATTGATGATCGAATAGTTGAGCATTATGAAGATTTAGAAAAATTAGTAAAGAAAGATAGAGCCAAGTTTGAAGATGATCATTTAGACCAAATAGCGATTCACTATTTATATGCTCGTTCGTTTTTTAAAGAACAAAAGTCGAATAAGAAAACGCAAAAGGTTGTAGATTATTACAAGGGGCAAGCGAAAGAATATTGGCTCAAAAAAGGAAACTATTTGCAAGGAATGTTAGGTCTAGCATTGCACCGTGATGGCGATACTGAATTGCCAACAAAGATTGTGAACTCTTTAGAAGAGCGTTCCTTAAACAATGAAGAAATGGGTAAGTATTGGAAATACAATCGTGGTTACTATTGGTATCAACATCCAATCGAAACACATTCTTTGATGATTGAATTATTTGCTGAGGTGGCGAAAGATGAAAAAGCGGTAGACGACTTAAAAGTGTGGTTGCTGAAAAACAAACAAACCAATCATTGGAAGACAACGAAAGCGACTGCCTCTGCGGTTTATGCTTTACTTTCTAATGGAGATAATTGGTTACTGGATGATCAGTTGGTCAATATCAAAGTAGGAGGGAAGGAAGTCAAGCCTAAAAAGAAAAATGTAGAAGCAGGAACGGGTTATTTCAAAACTGCTTGGGATGGCAAAAAAGTTTCTAATGATATGAGTACCATCGAAGTAACAAATCCAAATAATGTTGTGGCATGGGGTGCAGTCTACTGGCAATATTTTGAACAACTAGATAAAATTACGACTTTCGAAGAAACACCTTTGACCTTGAAAAAACAATTGTTCAGAGAAGAAAATTCTCCAACTGGACCAGTCATGAAACCTATAAATTCTGGTGTAACTTTAAGTCCTGGCGATAAACTAAAAGTGAGGATAGAATTACGAGTTGATCGTGGAATGGAATATGTTCACATGAAAGATATGCGAGCTAGTGGTTTCGAACCAATCAATGTTTTAAGTCAATATAAATGGAAATCTGGTTTAGGCTATTACGAAAGTACACGTGATGCATCGACCAACTTTTTCTTTAGCTATTTACCAAAAGGCACACACGTTTTCGAATATCCATTACGAGTAAACCATAAGGGAGATTTCTCAAATGGTATCACAACGATTCAGTGTATGTATGCTCCTGAGTTCACGAGTCATTCGGAAGGTATACGAGTAAAGGTCACTGATTAAGGACACGGATGAAACAGATGGTAGGCGGATTTCCACGGATTGCACATTAAGGTACATCCGTGCAATCTGTGTTCCATCGACCAATCTTTTCTTCAGCTATCTACCAAAAGGCACACACCTTTTTGAATATCCATTAAGAGTAAAGGACACGGATGGTAGGCGGATTTCTACGGATTGCACATTAAAGTACATCCGTGGAAATCCGT
>JAHDIP010000052.1:11288-30595 GCA_020630735.1 Saprospiraceae bacterium
GTACATCCGTGGAAATCCGTGTCCAAGATCCGTACAATCTGTGTTCCTGTGTTCCTGTGTTTCTCTATTCAATTACCATTAATTCACTACTAACACCCTTTACATTTTTCAACCGTAGCGCATAAGCACCACTAGTTAAATGGCGAATATCAAAGCTAGAAGTACCTTTAGCAATTGATTGTTGCAAAACTATTTTACCAGAAGAATCAAACAATTGCAGTATAGCCTTTTCCGAATCTTCATAATTTATATTTAAAAATTCAGAAGTAGGATTTGGAAAAATAGAATAAGAAGCAGCGATAGATGGAGTTTTTGTTGAAGTAGCTTCACCAAAGGTAACGATATTATCCACACAAAAAGTAGCAGGCGTATTCATACCATAATCACCAACATCAGAAGAAGTTAAGGAAAAGAGCAAACTATCTGCTTGACCAAGTGAACTTGTATTGATAAAGGTCCAATCATCGACAATATAATCTTGACTATTATCATCAAAGCGATAATCAGCTAAGTAAAACTCTACAACTTCATCTCCTAATGTACCATTCAAATATTTTTGGATTGTAAGTAAAAAGAAATCAGGATCATTGCCTGTTTCGCCACCAAATTTTTTGGCAAAACTATCACCATCTCTCATACTTAAAAAAGCATAGGTACTATTCGTTATATACATTCCTTCTACGACTTCGCCAACCGATTCATTTTGTAAGCCTACCTTGATTGGACTATAGGCAGAAGCTACAGCAAAAGTATTTGACTCATAACCACTACCTGTTATTGAGCTATATTGATTGGTAAAACCTGGTGTCATTGTATCTGAATGTGTCGAAATTGACCAACCTGTATACGAATCAAACATAGCCGAATAATTATTAGGTAAAAACGTATTACCAGAATAAAAGCCTTCGACATCAAAGCTCTCATTGATATGTTCATTAGCATTCAGATCAAATTCCTCAAAGTTTGTTGTTGTTTGAGCGAAAAGTCCAAAGCTTACAAAAGATAAAATAAGTGTAAATTTTAATTGCATTATTATTTATTTATGTATTAAAAAGTTTATTCCAATTTGAAAATTTCGATCAGGCATAGGGCGTCGATCAATTACTCGATAATTAGCGTTCCAAAGATTATTAATTGCTACAAAAAAGCTCGGTTGAAAGTGTTTGCTTGTCCATTGTTTTTGAATACGAAAAGAGGCAACATGATAAGCATCAAGTGGCTCATTACTTGTTTCTACTTGTCCAGTAAAAGAATGTTGATAAGAGGCATACCACTTTTTCCAGCCAAGAGTTCCATTTATAAAAGCTTGATGAATCGGAACATAATTTAATTGTTCACCAGCTTCAATTCTCGGAGTAGTAATACTAATTTGATTGCTTGAAAGAATGAAATCATAACCGCTAGAAAAATTAAATTCCCAACGCTTCCATTTTGTAGACATGTTGATTCGTTGCTCGATGCCACGGCTCCATACTTTGGCTATATTGTTTGCTGACCAAAAGCTTTGCCCTTCTTGTTTACTCCACAAAATCCAGTTATTGATAGAGCGATTAAAAGCTGTAGTAGAGTAGGAGGCTTTGAATTTTTCTTTTTTGTGTTTTAGAGTAAAACCCATTTCTTGACTCCATCCAGACTCCGCTTGAAGATTGATATTTCCCCCAGGTTGCCAATAACGATCATTAAAAGTAGGAAGTCTAAAATTACGACTTACTTTGGCTTGTAAGATTAAAAAATTAGTTAGCTTTTTTTCAATACCTAAAGACGGAACCAAGGGACTTGCTTTTGAGCCAATCCATTCTTGTCGGATACTCAATTGCGTTTTCCAAGACAGCCAGTCAAAACGATAAGAACCAAAGGCAGCAATTCTATTCTCAGTAGGTGGCGAAGCATAAGCATCCGCAAAAGCTTTGGTAAATGTATTATTAACACCCAAATTAAATTGATGATTATCCAAACTCCACTGAGCTTCTACTTCTCCAATGATAGACTGAAAATGCGTTAAGGAACGCAATAGTATTTGATTATCAACATAGTCTATATAATCGTCAAAAAAGCCAGCACGACTTTGTAGCAAAAGTTTATTTGTCCGTCGTTTCCAATGTAAAGCTAGACGAGTGAAGTCATCTTTTTGGTAGGCTATATTTTTCGTTTGAGTTGTTAATGGCGGAATTTGCCTATTGGCATGTTGTTTCCAAAAATAGGCAGCAAAAGTATTTTTGTCATTGGGCTGATAGTACAATTCTTGTAAGATTCCTTTATTAAGCAAAGCTGAATTGGTCTGTTTTTTTTCTGGGAGATCTTCATTGATGCGATAAGAAAAGTCATTTTGACCTTCTTGATAAAACAAACGAGTCCCACTCTGAATTTTTGAATTACCAATATTGAATTGTACTTGTTGATGGAAATTTCCAAAACTACCCAAGGTAGATTGTGTTGATAAAACTAATTGATCGATAAAAGATGCTTTATTGGACAGCGAAAGAACAGCTCCTATAGCACCATTGCCCCAAGTAGCCGAACCACCTCCATATTGTAAAGACACTTTATCGTAAAATCCACTAGGAAATAATCCTAAATCATGCAAACCGAGCATCGGGCTTTGTATCGAAAAACCATTCCATAGTATTGCTGTATGCCCTGCGCTTCCCCCTCGAATAGAACTTGTAGCTAAACTACCAGAGCCATAAGTTTTTATAAATGCTGATGATTCACCCTTAAGAAGCTCCGCAATATTTGTACTATTATTTTGACTTTTAGAGATATTCCACTCTTCTGAACGAGTTCCGATAGGAGATGTTCGCAAAGGACTTGCAACTACTTCGACAGATTCTAATAGGGTAGTATCTGATAGTTCTTGTCCAGTGGCAAGAATCAGATTATAACCAAAAAGAAAGACCAAAAGTGCTAAACGAATCATCTATAAATTTAGGTAAAGAAGGAATATAGATGATGAGAATTGAAGGAATATCAGGTAGCAGAATAACTATAAATAGCAGTTACTCAAATAATAAAATAATTTACTCAGGCGTAATTTTCCCGACTTGATATTTTTACAATTTATCATCAACTTTTCCTCCGAAAGTTATATTGATAAAAAAATGTTGGCAGGTCTTCTGACTTACTTCACTTTTATACACCTTCCCATTTCAAAAGAAACAGTGGTAAACGTATAAAAGTATTTAAAAGCTTACAGCAGCGGGGACTGTTCTAGATTTTCACTAGATTCCCTTTTAAGGTTCATCCGAATGATGAATCACCAAGCGAGGGCAAAAGTAAAGATTAAAAAGGAGAAAGAATTAAACATTTGAAGAAAAATAATTTAAAGTGGGTATTATTTTAAATGAAAAAAAATGAAATAATTTAAATAACAATATGTGCTAATCTTGAAAAATATAGTATTCTATTGGTATATAACGCCTAAGTTTATTAACTTTAAGAGAAGTAATGATTGCTTTTTAGTTTTTTTAAAAGAACTTATAAGCTTTATTTACTCCAATTTTAATTAGATATACCCTGAAAAAAATGGAAATTCTTCAGTTACAAAAAGCCATAAAAGAGCTTGTCGCAAAAGACGAACTCAGTGAAGCTTTGGATAAAATTATTGAACATGCTCACGAAAGAGGTTTTGTCAACCTTGAGAAAAGTGCCATTATCCATCGAGCCAACCTTGACCGTATTGATCGAGAAAAAAGAGACGCTTTAATTGCCGAAGCAGATTATACGATAGTTAAAAATCAAACTTCATCTGCTACATTAGATTTAGTGAATGACCTCAGCAAAGAGGAAGATATTCCTGATTCTACTAAGGTAGAAAATGCTCGAACACCAGCTGCAACTCCTGAATTAAATACTTCGCAAAAAGAATTGAAGAGCATGATTATAAGTCATGACAAAATATTTATGAAAATAATATTACTTCTTCTGGCTGTATCTATAGGACTTTTTATTTTTTATATGACGAAAGAAAAGTATAGTTTAGGAGGTGTCTTTTTTACGTCTTCTGCTGGTACTTGGTTAATTTATTTAGACAATAAAAAAAGGATGCTTAAAACGATTTATTCTTCCCTTTAGAACTTCAACGTTATAAGATAATTTTACTCCCCCTTTTAATAAAAACCATATGAACCCACAAGAAAATCAAGCTCTAATAGCTGAGATCCAAAAGACAAAAATGCAGTCTTATTTCTTTCTAGCTCTTTTGATGGTTGGTGTTTTTACAACAGCTTATATGATTAATGCTCTTAATGAAGCAAAGCGAGATATCGAAGAAAAAACGATAATGCTTGAAGAGTCAAATACCTTATTAGCGGAGCAGAATAAACAGATTAAAGATCAAAAAAAGCGATTAGAGGAATTAGGTAAACAGCTTCAAGCAAATGGAATCTTAAAAGGTAATGGCGGATCAAATAGCGAGAATGCCGTAAAAAAAGAGAAATTATTAAAAGAATTATTTTCTTTAGTAAGTGAAAATAATTCTAAAATTGATGTTTCTAATTTATCTGCTTTATCTGTTTCCGAATTAGAAGGCTTAGTAAAAAAAGCAAACAAAGAAGAACAAGAACATGGGATAAAAAGAGACAAAACAATCAAGCAATTGTTTAGCAAAAGTGAGGCTAATCGAAAAGATGCTCGTAGAAAATTGCAAAAAGGATGTAGTCTTGATAAAGAATTAATCTCATCTACATTAACGGCTTTTGAAGGAAAAGTAAACCTCGATAATAAAGAATCCTATTATCAATTCATCTACCTCTTGACGCAGTTAAGTAGTGATATGTTAAAACCAGAAGCTACTGCATTAAATACATTTTTTGAAGAGGCTGAGAAGGCTGGTCTTAATGGTGCGAGTACTAAAAGAGATATCGCTAAGATTAGATCAAAAATGAAGTGAGTATTAGAAAGAGATTTTCTAACAAGAGACATTAAAAAAAATGTACATTTGTTTACATTACTGGTTTTTAAAAATATACTAAACAATGACTAATCAAATTGAAACGCTTCATCTAGAAAAAGTAATTAACAACCACTCGCAGGATATGACTGGTAAAGTAGTTGCCATCACAGGTACTACAAGTGGGACTGGCTATATTTGTGCCAGAGAGGTTGCTAAAAAAGGAGCAACTGTTATTCTACTGAATCGTAAAAGCGAAAGAGCAGAGAAGTCCTTACAACAATTAAAAGAGGATGTTCCTAATGGCAAATTTGATTGGATAAATTGCGACCTTCAAAGTAAAGAAAGTGTAGCAAATGCGATGAAGACTATTCTATCGAAATATGAAGTTATCGATGTTTTGGTCAATAATGCAGGCGTAATGGCTTTGAAAGATTATGCCACTGCTGATGGGTATGATGTACAAATGCAAACCAATGTGATTTCACATTTTCAAATTACGAAAGAATTATTTCCGTTATTGAAAAAGAGCAAACAAGGAAGAATTGTAAATCACTCATCTATGGCTCGACTAGGTCCGCCATTAGAAGCTAAATACTTTGAAGCTAAAGGAGGTGATTTAGGAGGAGATGGTACCGAAGCGGAAAATATGAGTTTCAAAGGACCTCGCTGGTTGCGTTACCATCAGACTAAATTAGCAAATGCAGCATTTACCTATGGTCTTAAAAATAAATTAGAAGAAGCGGGTATTACTAATGTAATTTCCTTACTTGCTCATCCTGGATTAGCCTTGACTAATTTACAAGTGACAACAGCAGCCGATGGTGGTATGGAAAGCAATAGTGCTCTTATGAATCAGGCTCAAACTGCAGAGGACGGAGCAACTGGAATCATACGTGCAACTATGGACCCAGAAGCTGCTTCTGGCAACTTTTATGGACCAACAGCTGGTTGGAAAGGATTCCCCGATGTACTTGTTCCTGAAGAGTCATTATATGATGAATCAAACATTAACATCAATTGGGAAGGTTGCGAAAAAGCAGTAGGAGCGTTCAATTTATAAAATGGTATACAAACTATAATTTTGAAAGCATGTTTGGGCATCCCAAACATGCTTTCCTTTATCAGACATGCTTTTAACTTTTATTAATTGGTTTAATCCTTACCAATTAAAGTACCTCTTGTTAACTTCCTTTAGTCGTAATTCCATCCTCAATTGTCGATAAAAAGTGTTTCAAAGTAACAATTCCTATAATTTCATGTTATAATTATTGTAAACCTAAAACCATTGATTATGAAAACGACAATTGAATCGAATCAGAATTCTTTCAGAAAACTGTTTTTAATTTCCTTATTAGTTGTTGTTATAATAGCTATTGTAAGTTTAGCAATTTGCGGAATATTTTCTGGAACAGTTTCAATGAGTGCCCTAGGCTTCGGGACTAGTTTAAATTTTGGTCTGTTTTTAGTTAGTTTATTAATACTAATGACAATGATCGGAGTCTTGTATTTCTTAATTACAAATAATAGAGAGTTAGAGTTATAAAATGAAAGGAAAAGAAGCAATCTTTATAGAATCGCAGAAAATTCCGTATTGGATGTATCTTTCAATGCTTGCAAAAATTTTGGCAACTGTCATCATTAGTTTGTGGTGGTTTGGAACTTGGTCAACATCCCATACCATATCTATTATCGTTGTGTTGTTTTTTATGTTCATTGCAAGTACGATTGATCTAAGAACGATGGTAACCAAAAAAGGCATATATTTTCAGTATTATCCTTTCCATCAAAAGAAGCATTTCTTGAGTTGGGAAGCGATAAAAGAAGCATATGTGAGAGAATATAAGCCGATCAGAGAATACGGTGGTTGGGGCTTACGTTTTGGAAAAAACGGAAAAGTCTATAACTTGAGAGGCAATAAAGGACTGCAATTGAAGTTTAAAAACGGAAAAAACATTTTATTGGGTACTCAAAAGTCCTTGGAGATAGAACAAATTTTAAAACAAATAAAATTATCTAAAGGGTAATATCTGTAGAGTTTATTTAATAGTTACTTTTAAATTTGCTCGGGTTATTTCCTAATTTTGAAAAATAAAACTAAAAAAAATAAAATCATGAGTAATCAAAAATCAAGTAGAGAAAGTCATGCAGACACTATCATCAGAAACCATGTTGTTTGGTCGATGGGGGCAGGATTAATTCCTGTTTTAATTGCAGACATCTTTGCTGTTAGTGCATTACAGTTAGATATGATTCGTCAGTTAAGTAGAGTCTATGACATTGACTTTCAAGAGACACAGGGTAAAGCAATCGTAACAGCATTAACAAGCACCACCTTAGCTCGTATTGGAGCAGGAAGTGTCATCAAATTAATTCCTGGTGTAGGTTCTTTAGTCGGTGGAGCAACTGTTTCTGTTTTTGCAGGAGCATCTACTTATGCACTTGGTGAAGTCTTTAAAAAACACTTCGAATCGGGTGGTACAATTTTAGATTTTGATCCTGATCGTTTGCGTAAGCATTATAAAGAAAAATTTGAAAAAGGGAAAAAGATGGCGCGTGAAATGAAGGAAAAAGCAGAAGCAGATAATACGTCTGAGTCACATGATGGTAACTTCAATATTCCATCAGATCCTGCCCAAGAAAATGAGATAAAAGAAGAAGTTACAGAGGCTGTTCAAGAAACGATTGAAGAAATCACTTTTGATAAACCTATGCCTGACCCAACTGCAAGTATTATTGGTAAGTTGAAAGAGCTTGGCGACCTAAAAGAGGCTGGCGTTATTTCTGATGAAGAATTCGAAGAAATGAAGAAACGTCTGATCGATAAATTCTAGGAAAATTTAAACATACCCTAAGCCGAAATGCGAAGATATATTCTCGCATTTCGGCTTTTTCATTTTCAATACTTTATTTGTATTTAGAATAAAAAAGTTCGCCTCATTTTAAATCGCATATCTAGCAATAGGTTTGACTTCATGGCCTACAAATTCTTTTCGTTGAAGTTTATAATAACCAGTGACGGCAATCATGCCAGCATTATCGGTACAAAATTGAAAACTAGGAATGTAAGTATTCCAACCTTCTTGTTGTCCAGCATCAGTCAGCGCCTGTCTTAATGCAGAATTTGCAGAAACTCCTCCAGCAATAGCGACTTCTTTTATCCCTGTTTGTTTGCAAGCTTTTGTCAATTTATTAATAAGAATACTCACAATTCGATCTTGAACAGAGGCACAAATATCATTCAAGTTTTCATTGATGAAATTTGGATTCTCTTTTAATCCCTTTTTTAAGAAATATAAAATAGATGTTTTTAAGCCACTGAAGCTAAAATTTAGATCAGGTATTTTGGGCTCAGGAAATGAAAAACGAGGCGTTCCTTCTTTGGCATGTTTGTCAATCAGTGGACCAGCAGGATAGCCGAGTCCTAGTAGTTTTCCTGTTTTGTCGAAAGCCTCGCCAGCTGCATCATCAATTGTTTCGCCAAGCACCTCCATATCCAAGTGATCTTTGACTAATACGATTTGAGTATGTCCTCCAGAAACAGTTAGGCAAAGAAAAGGCAATTGAGGTTTTGGGTTTTCGGCAAAATGTGCCAATACATGCGCTTGCATATGATTTACTTCAATCATAGGAATATTTAAACTCATTGCAAAAGCCTTCGCAAAAGAGACACCAACAATCAGTGAACCAATCAAACCCGGACCACGAGTAAAAGCTACTGCATTGATGTCTTCTTTTTTTATACCAGCTTTTTTTATTGCCATATCTACTACTGGAATAATGTTGACTTGATGTGCCCTCGATGCAACTTCTGGAACAACACCGCCATATAATTTATGTGCTTCTTGATTGGCAGTGCAATTACTCAATATTTCACCATCTTTTAATATTGCAGCCGAAGTATCATCACATGAAGATTCAATTCCTAAAATTATTACACTCATTGTACTACTTTTTATAAATAATATTTATATTTGTGATATAGATAATTTCTATTTCTCATTTACACCCACAAGTATCTCAATTTTCTCATCGTTTATTAAAACACCTATCACTAGAAGCGAACTTGGCTTGTCTAGCGTTGAGTTATTAATTAATTTTATCATATAAAGATTGACTATGTTTGGATCTAAAAACAAAAATAAGCAAAAAACGAATGAAAATGTAGGAATGGGGCTAAGTGGACCTATGGATTCTGCATGCATCATTTCTCCAGGTACCATTATCGAAGGAAAATTTAAAGCAACAGATAATGTAAGGGTAGATGGAACGATATTAGGTGATGTCGTTTGTGATAAACGAATAGTGATGGGAGATTCTGGAAAAATAGTAGGTACTGTTGTTGCCAATGAAGCCGCTATTAGAGGTCGGATCGAAGGAGAATTAAAAGTAAGTGAAACGATACATTTACATTCTACTGCATTTATACAAGGAACAATCATTGCCAAAAAACTTATAGTAGAAGAAGGTGCTTCATATAATGGTGAATGTAAAGTAGGGGAGAACTTCACGAATTCAGGTGTTGCCCCTCGAGTAGATAAGGTAGGAGCTAAAGTTGGTGCTTAAAAGTAAAATTTTCTAACTTTTTCGTTATACAAAATTGCCAGAAAACCCTAAAACGACATAAATTTTGGACTTTTTTCAAAATTTATGTCGTTTTACACAATAAAATCTTCATTTCTGCGTATTCAAAGTACATTTCTCAGGAAAAACTATCCAACCTACTACATATTAGAAAAACTCCAAATCTTCTTTTTTTAAGAAGAAAACGCTTTTTTAGTCCCTATTTTAGGCTAAAAAGCCCTAGATTTAGCTCGTCGAAGATACTTTCCAAAAAATATGATTTTATTTTTCCTACGTTTAAATTAAAAGTATTATTATTGCATTAAAACAAACCGAAATATTAGCCATATGAGATTAGTAACTAATTTAATTTTATTGGGCATCGTAGCAGGATTAGCCTATTTGTTAGTTGATAGTATCCGTGAACCTATCAAATTTAAATCGCAGGTCGAGAAAAGAAAGTCGGCAGTAGTAGATCGACTTATTCAAATCAGAAAAGCTCAAGATGTTTATCGTAGTATCACTGGTGGATTTGCACATACTTTTGATACCTTACAATTGGTATTAGAAAACGGAGAAGTTCCTACCGTTAAAGTTATTGGTGATCCTGATGATCCTACTAACATGGATAATGTAACGTATGATACTTCTTATGAAAAAGCCATGGTTTCTATTGAAAACATGGGAATTAATCTTGACTCTCTTCGATATGTTCCTTATGGAGTTGGAGAGGAATTTGACATAGCTGCCGATACATTGACTTATCAGAAAACAGTTGTAAATGTTGTAGAGGTGAAAACTTCTTATAATAAGTTTATGGGAATGTATTCAGATCCTAAATATGCTCGTTATGACAATGGTTATGACCCTAATGCTGTAATTAAGTTTGGTAATATGAATGCCCCTAATACTTCAGGAAATTGGGAACGTTAAGCGTTGATATAGTCGACGATTCATTTAGTAAAAAATCTTCATCAGCATACAAACTGTCCATTCTGCTCGGAATGGACAGATTGTCTTATTTGGTGTACGATAATAACTTAAAACCATTGGTTTTAAAGTCATACCAATTGGGACAAAAAGTAGGTGCCAAGAGTATTCTAGAAATTGAGTTGAAAAAAATATTCTCTGCAGATAAGAAACTCAAACATGATTATGGTGCCGTCAATCTCGCTATTGTAAATACCAAATCTACTTTAGTGCCTGATAGCCTTTATGTCGAAACTGAAAAAAAAGCCTATCTAGAAAAAATGATAGAGCTTCAAGAAAACGATAATGTAAAGGTTGATCACTTAAGTACGATCGAGGCAAATAATATATTTGCCATCAATAAAGGATTACTTTATCAGCTTGTTGGATACTTTCCGAATATACATGTGCACCATGTGTTTACTCCTTTGCTATTGGGTTACCAAAAAATAGCAGCTTCATTAGCTACCAAGAAAGTATTTGTAAATGTAATTAGTGGTTTTGTTCAAGTCGTTCATTTTGATGGTGAAAATCTTGTCTTCAATAATTCATTTGAATATAAATCATCTAAAGATTTTATTTATTACGTTTTGTTGGTTCTCAATCAATTTAAACTAAAACCAGAAGAGGTGCATCTTAGTATTTCTGGTCATGTAATGGAAGATTCAGAGGTTTACCATTTGTTATACCGTTATGTACGACATTTGGATATGGTTGAAGTACCAACTCATTTTAAAGTAGGCAAAAAGTTTACGAATATTCCACATCATTTTTATTTCGATTTATATAGCTTGCAATTATGCGGATAGTAGGAGGAGAGTTCAAAGGTAGGAAGTTTTATCCACCAGCTAAAAACTGGCCAACAAGACCCACCACAGATTTTTCGAAAGAAGCTTTATTCAATATTTTGTATAACAATCTTGATTTCGAAGAACTAAAAGTACTTGATCTTTTTGGAGGAACGGGTAACCATGGCTACGAGTTTATCTCTAGAGGTTGTAAAGATGTTACTTATGTTGACCAATTTGGTGGTTGTATTGCCTTTGTAAAGAAAACAACAAAAGAGCTTGGTATAGAAGACCGTATGACGATTGTACGAGCAGATGTCTTTAAATTCATTGCCAAAACAAGTCAGCAATACGATTATATTTTTGCGGGACCTCCTTATGCTTTACCTACAATAGATAAAATTCCTGATCTAATTTTCAAATACGATTTATTGAAGCCAGATGGTTGGTTTGTGATGGAACATAACCCCAATCATGAGTACAATAATCATCCAAACCTTTTTGATGTCCGAAAATACGGGCAGACAATTTTTAGTTTCTTCAAAACTCCCCAAAAAGAGCCCTCTGCCGAAGAAGAGGAAGAATAAATATTATACTTCAAACACATCAATATTTTCCTGAAAATAAATTTGGTGGTTGGTCATGTCAAAAGCACAGAGTTTTGCAAGATCTTTTGAAGCATGTCTGATATAACAACACCCATTATCAATATCTAAATATTGCTGTTTATCCAGATTGGTAAATTGTTGTAAAATATCTTCTTTGGGAATAGGCGTATGACCATGCACAACAATTCGATCGCCAAGTGCATCATAATCTATATCCTTATACCATCTTCGTTGCCAAAGAAAAGCCTCTTTATTTTCTAAAAAAGGAGGAATTGTAAAATCAAATCCAGCATGAACTAACAAATAACGATCTACCTCAACATACAGTTTCAGATTGTTGAAAAAATCTAGATACTTAGGGTTAAGTTGACTCGGATTATTTGCCCCAAAACTTTTCAAAGTAGCCTTACCGCCATTTAACTCCCACATTTCTAAATCGTAAGAATTTTCAATGCCTGCTAAAAGCATATCTTCATGATTGCCCTTCATACAAATGAGAGTATGACCACTTTCTTGTAATTCAAAAATAAAATCAATAACACCTTTTGAGGCGGGACCTCGGTCGATATAGTCGCCTAAAAGATATAATTCATCAGTGGTAGAAAAGTTTATTTTGTCTAATAATGCCTTAAATGTAAGGAGACAACCATGTATATCAGAAATTGCAAATTTTCTCATACTATAATAACAGATTTTGACAAAAAAACGTTCTATATTTACAAAAAAATACCTGCTTTTTAACTAAAAAAACGAAATAAAACGAATGGAATACAAACAATTTACCTCGCTCGTGCAAAAAATGTTATTTTTGTGTATTTTATTTTCATTTCAGGCAACAGCTCAGACTTATACATCTGGAGAATCCTATTTTGATGATAATGGCTATGTAGAATACATTGCAGGTAATTTGCCAATTATTATTTCCGCACCTCATAATGGAGCATTACAACCTGCCGAAATTCCTGATAGAAATTGCACAGGTTGCGTTTATTTGAATGATAGTTATACCAGATCTATTACACAAGCTATTCAGGCTGAATTTGTAGCTACAACAGGCTATTCTCCACATGTAATTATCAACCACTTGCATCGAAAGAAATTTGATGCCAATAGAGATATAGATACTGCAGCTGATGGCAATGCAACAGTCGAACAGTCTTGGTATGCTTATCATGATTTTGTAGCTGATGCAAAAGATGCTGTTATACAAGAATATGGACGAGGTCTGTTCCTTGATATTCATGGTCATGCACATGATATCTATCGAATCGAATTTGGTTATGGTTTAAGTCGGAGTAATTTACAGTTATCAGATGCTGAATTAAATACATCAACTTATCTGGCTAAAAGTTGTATTCAATCATTAGCGAATAATAATGTTCAGAACCTAACTCATGCAGAATTGCTTAGAGGTCTTGAAAGTATTGGAGCTTTAGTCGAAGAAGAAGCTTTTCCTGCTGTACCAAGCTTTGATACCCCTTTTCCTTTGAGTAACGAAGATTATTTTTCGGGAGGGTATAACACGATAAGGCATGGTTCTCGTGAAGGAGGAATGATTGATGCTATACAAGTCGAATTAGATTCTGCTTTACGTTTTACAGCATCAGCTCGTGCAGAATTTGCCGTTGATTTTCCCAAAGTGGTGATGGATTATTTAGAAGCTCACTATTTTGATTGTAAGTTTCCTACAACGATTACTCCTACGGTGGTCAGTGGAAATTGTGCCTACATAGAGTTTGATGAAATTATAGATGCTCGAAAATATAAATTATGGTATCGAGAAAAAGGGGTAGGGGCTGAATGGATCGAGCGATTGCCAACTGTCTCTCGTTTATTTTTGAATGAATTAATACCAAACACAACATACGAACTTAAAATGAAGTCCTTGTGTTCAGGTCCGTATGCATCAGTATGGTCTTCTGTACAAGACTTTACGACTATGGCAACCTTATGTGATAGACCAACAACCGTCTCTGTTGCAGATATTACTTCGTCAGGTGCAATTCTTGGCTGGTCAATTCAGTCCGATGATGATAAATATAAAATTAATTATCGCAAACAGGGAACACCTAATTGGATTTCTACTACAACAAACAATACCAATTTTTTATTAACAGGCTTACAAGCTAATACCAAATATTTCTATAAAGTAAAAACAAAATGTCCTTCTGGGCTTTGGACAAACTGGCCATCGAAACAATTCTTTTTTACTGCTGCTTCAATCCAAGATAGTCAAGACGATAGAACATTAAATAATGAAAAAGATGTACGTTTGTATCCTAATCCAACCACTAATATTTTGAATATAGAATTGAATAGGCAAGTAGCTGAGCAAATTCGTGTAACGGATATTAATGGAAAGGTGATTCAAGAAATTAGCTCTAATGAAATAGGAAAAACTATTGATATTTCTATGCTTAATAATGGTGTATACTTTATCAATATTATAACTACAGAACAAAAGATTATTTCTGAAAAATTTGTAAAAATTAATGATATAAATTGACGATAAACCTTATTCCCTAATCAAATTAATAGAAATGAAAATCACCCTTTACTTGCAACTAATATTATCAATGTTTTTTCTTTCTTCTTTACAGGGGACAGCTCAAACGTATACACCTGGAACTTCTTATTTAGATGAAAATGGTTATGTAGAATACTTAGCAGGAAACCTTCCAATTGTTCTTTCTGTTCCTCATGGAGGATATTTGACACCAACAGAAATACCAGATAGACTTTGTGATGGTTGTGTCTATTCGAGGTCTAGTTATACGCAAGAAATGGCTCGAGAAATTCAAGCAGCTTTTTTTGCACAAACAGGCTACTATCCGCATGTTGTCATCAACTTATTGCATCGTAAAAAATTTGATGCCAATCGAGATATTGATACTGCTGCTGATGGAAATGCAACGGTAGAGCAATCATGGTATGCTTATCATGCGTTTATAGATAATGCTAAAACGACAATTCAACAAGCATATGGTAGGGGGCTTTTTTTAGATATACATGGACACACACATGAAACACAACGGATAGAATTGGGTTATGCAATAAGTAAAAGTGAATTGCAACTTTCTGACAATGACTTGAATACATCAACTTATGTTTCTGAGAGTACTATTCAAAACTTAGTTGGAGATAATAGTCAAAATTTATCACATGCTGAACTGTTAAGAGGTTTTCAAAGCTTGGGAGAAATGATCCATAAGAAAGGGTATCCAGCAGTACCAAGTTATTTTACTCCTTATCTGCTAGATCAAGAAGATTACTTTCCTGGGGGATATAATACGCAGCGGTATGGCATCAACGATAGTGTATTAGATGCAATTCAGTTGGCATGTCATTCAACTCTTCGTTTTGATGATATCGCTCGGCAAGGTTTTGCAAATGACCTTACCCAAATCATGTTAAATTATATGAATGCCCATTACGATTTTTTATTGAAAGGAAATATGGAAACATTTACGCCTGGAAATTCCTATTTAGACGATAATGGATATGTAGAATATTTAGCAGGAAATATGCCTATTGTAATTTCAGCTCCCCATGGTGGTTATTTAACACCAACGGAGATACCAGATAGATTGTGTGATGGTTGTGTCTATTCAAGATCTAGTTATACCCAAGAAATGGCAAGACAAATACAAACAGCATTTTTTGAAGAAACAGGTTATTATCCACATGTAGTCATCAACTTATTACATCGTAAAAAATTTGATGCAAATCGTTACATAGATACAGCCGCTGACGGAAATGCAACTGTCGAACAATCTTGGTATGCCTATCATGAGTTTTTAAAAATAGCAAAAGTATCAATCGAAGAAGAGTATGGTAGAGGTCTTTTTCTAGACCTACATGGGCATGCACATGAGTTTCAACGAATAGAATTGGGCTATTCCATCAGTAAAAGTGAGCTTCAACTTTCGGACAACGATTTAAATGCTTCTACATATATTTCTAAAAGTACCATTCAATCCTTAGTTGGAGATAATAGTCAAAACTTATCACATGCTGAATTGTTACGTGGTTTTCAAAGCTTAGGAGAAATGATTCATAAAAAAGGTATTTCTACAGTACCAAGTTATTTTACTCCTTATCTGCTAGATCAAGAAGATTACTTTCCTGGTGGTTACAATACTCAACGACATGGTTCTACCAATGGTGAGAATATTGACGCGATACAAATGGCATGTCATTCAACTCTACGTTTCGATGATATCGCTCGCCAAATATTTGCCATTGATTTTGCCGAAGTTCTTTTAAATTATATGAATGCTCATTACGATTTTTTATTACAAGGAAATACAGAAACATATATTCCTGGGAACGTTTATTTAGATGATAATGGCTATGTAGAATATATAGCTGGTAATCTACCCATTGTAATTTCTGCACCTCATGGTGGTTATTTAACGCCAACAGCACTACCTGATAGATTGTGCGATGGCTGTTCCTATGAACCAGATAATTATACACAAGAATTAGCAAGAGAAATGCAAGCGGCCTTTTTTGAAGCAACTGGATTTTATCCTCACGTAGTTATCAATCTATTGCATCGCCAAAAGTTTGATGCCAATCGAGATATAGATACTGCCGCAGATGGCAATGCAACGGTTGAGCAATCCTGGTATGCCTATCATGAGTTTTTAAAAATAGCAAAAAACACGATTGAGGAACAGCATGATAGAGGGCTTTTTCTGGATGTACATGGTCATGGTCACGAAATACAACGATTAGAGTTGGGGTATGCGATAAGTAAAAACGAATTGCAGTTGACGGATAGTGATTTGAATACCCCTACTTATGTTTCCGAAAGTACCATCCAAACCTTAGTAGGAGATAATATCCAAAGTTTAACGCATGCTGAATTGTTACGTGGTGTACAAAGTTTTGGAGCGATGACAGATAACGGAGGTTATCCTGCTGTACCAAGTTTTAGTACACCATTTCCACTTGATGAAGAAACTTACTTTTCTGGTGGCTATAACTGTAAACGACATGGTTCTCTATACGGAGGAGCAATTGATGGTATACAAATAGAGTGTCATTCCTCTGTTCGTTTCGATGAACAAACTCGTCAAGCGTTTGCTATTGAACTTGCAAAGGTATCAATGGATTTTTTAAATGCTCATTATATTCGATGTTCAATGCCTTCAAATATTACTTCTACTGTAATAAGCGGAAATTGTGCTTACATAGAGTTTGATGAAGTTGATGAATCACGTAAATATAAATTATGGTATCGTGAAAAAGGTGTCGGCGCTTCTTGGATTGAGCGATTACCAACTGTTTCTCGTTTTTTCTTGAATGGATTAACTCCAAATACAAATTATGAGCTTAAAATGAAAACCTTATGTGAAGGTACTTTAGCTTCAGATTGGTCTGCAGTTGTTGATTTCAATACCACTACTTCTTTTTGTGATCGACCTATTTCATCGACGACTACGAATATTACCGCAACTGAGGCAACTATTTCTTGGTCAGACCAATTGGATGATGATAAATACAAAATTAATTATCGTCAACAAGGCATTCCAAATTGGATTTCGACAACAACAAATAATACCAATTTCCTGTTGACTAATTTAGAAGCTGGCACCAAATACTTTTATAAAGTAAAAACCAAATGTCCTTCTGGTCTTTGGACAAACTGGTCGTCAAAACAGTTCTTCTTTACTGCTTCAGCTATTCCAGGAATTCTTCATAATAGAGAAATAAATGAAAATGATACAAAAGGTGTGCTTTTGTACCCCAATCCTACGTCTAATATATTGAATATTGATTTTAATGACACAATTGTTGAACAAATTCGACTTACAGATATTAATGGTCAAGTAATCAAAGAAATAGCTACGTTTACAACAGACTTTATTGATGTTTCAATGTTACAAAATGGTATCTATTTCATCAATGTGATTACGAATGAGCAGCAAGTTATAACAAAGAAATTTGTAAAGATGAGTAGACTTTAAGCTTGTCTATTTCGTTTTAAGTTTTATGAGTAGACTTAATTCTGAAAGGTTTTTATACCATACAAATTCTTTAGAATTAAGTATAGTATTTAATACACTGTAACAACGTAATTAGATTTAAATACATGAAGAATTTTATTACCATTTTAGTATTACTTTTATCAACAACGTTATCTTTCGCTCAAAAAGATGTGGTGACTGGTTATTGGGAAGGAGTATTGACACAAAATCATGGAGGCTTTAGCCCTGAATATAAATTTGAGCTTTACCTTTACCAAAAAGGAGACGAAATTGTAGGGCGAGCTGTTGTTTCGGTCGATGACATTTTTGTAGACATGGACATCGTAGGGGAAATACATAGTGGTCTGTTATTACAAATCAAAGATGTGAAAATCGTCAATGATAAAAGGAAAGATGGAATGGAATGGTGTATGAAAGAATATCAAGCAATCTTAAAACGAAATGGAAATGACTTAGAACTCAATGGTCATTGGCAGGGGAAAACCTCTTTTAGTGATTGTATTCCAGGAAAAATATCTTTAAAAAAATCAACGCCTAGAGCATAAAAAACATTAATCATGAAACAACTACTTATTATTTGTGTATTCTTCATTTCTTTTGCATCAACTATTGATGCTCAAAAAACACTCAATGGAGTAACACTTCCAGCAGAGCTTTCATTCAATGATCAAACATTGATCTTAAATGGAGGTGGTATCAGAACAAAATACTTTTTCAAATTGTATACAGCAGGATTATACTTACAGCAAAAAAGTACTGATGGCAAAGCAGTTATGGCAGCTGACGAAACGATGGCAGTTCGTTTTGAAATAACTTCCAATATGATCTCTAGTAGCAATATGAGTGAAGCGATTAACGAGGGCTTCGACAAAAGTACTGGCGGAAATACTACAGCGATCAGAGACCGAATAGATGAATTGTTGAAAGCTTTCTCTAGCGAAGAAATTGAAATTGGCGATGTGTTTGACATTGTATATGTTCCTGATGTAGGTACACAAACTTATAAAAATGGGAAGCTAAAAAGCACGCTCGAAGGATTAGATTTTAAACAAGCATTATTTGGCATTTGGCTTTCTGGAAATCCTATACAAGGCGATTTAAAAAAAGGGATGCTTGGTAAATAATAGTCTAAAGACAGAGAAGAAAATGATTAACAGCTAAAATAAATCTACTGCCTTTATCATAGTCAGTTGAAATAGCCTTGAAAGCTTCGCTTAGAGTGGAGCCTTCAGAACTATCTCTAATTTATTTTGACAAAAAGTAAAATTTTAAACAGATGAAACGTCCATGATTAAGGTATATTCACACAAGGGAATGATTAAAACGAATCATTCTTTTAGCATCGTGCAAAAGGTGCTGTTAGAAACAGCGAAATAGTCAAGCGTAGTTGCAAACTACGCTTAGCAGGTTGGTTTTTTTGGACTTAAAGAAAATTTTAAACAGATGAAACGTCCATGATTAAATAGTCTTTAAACACACAAAGGAATGACTATTT
>JAHDIP010000344.1 GCA_020630735.1 Saprospiraceae bacterium
CTGTCAAGGTAATACTCTAAACCAACTGAGCTAATAACCCAAATTTGTATTGATAATACAAATAGAAACAAAAAAGTTCGTTTCTTATCAGCAAAAGTAATAATTTTCTTTAAAAGTGCTAATTTTTTTTCCTTTTTTGATTCTATATCAAGTTCTTAAACTTATTTCTTCGCAATTCGTTATCTTTGGGAAGATAGTTTTAATTTGATTTATTGACTAGAAGTATACATATGGAAGCATTTATTACTTTTTTTGAAAGTTTATCAAGCATCGAAAAACTAAGTTGGATATTTATCTGTCTTGGTTTTACTTGGGTACTAGAATTTAGCGTACCACTAGCATCGTTGAGTTATAAAAAATGGAAACATGCCGGAATTAATATGGTTTTCCTTTTTACTTCTATTCTGATCAATTTCCTTTTTGGTTTGGCAACAGTTGGTGTTTTTGCTTGGCTGGCTACCAATAATTTTGGCTTACTCAATCTCGTCGATCTAAATCCTTGGGTCGAATTGCTCTTGGCTGTTATGGCTTTAGATTTAGTGGCACAATGGCTGGCACATTATTTATTACATCGAGTGAGTTGGATGTGGAAGTTTCATCTTGTACATCATAGCGACACACACGTAGATGCAACTACTGGCACAAGGCATCACCCTGGTGACTATCTCATTCGTGAAATCTTTTCATTGGCAGCTATAGTTGTATTTGGTATTCCTTTAGCCTTTTATCTTTTTTATAGAATAGCAACTATCTTCTTTACCTATTTTTCTCATGCTAATTTTAGATTACCGCTTTGGTTTGATAAGATGCTGAGTGTCGTGTTTATTACTCCTAATATGCACAAATTTCACCACCACCAAGAACGCCCTTGGACAGATTCTAATTTCGGAAATATCTTTTCGCTTTGGGATCGTGCGTTTGGTACTATGGTCTACGATGACCCAAAGAAGGTACGCTATGGAGTAGATGTTTTAGATGATAGTACTGCTGAAGACATTGTCTACCAATTCAAAGTTCCTTTTGATAAAAGTATAAAAACAGATTATTAATGTACCTTGTGTGCTCGAACCAGTAGAGTACCATTTCATGCAACAACTTGACACTTTTTTACAACACTTTGAACAAAGTATCCAAGAGGATAAATTTGTACGTCTGACTTTGAGTAAAAAGAGAACGCAAGATAGTACTCTAAAAAAAGTAATCACAAAGCTAGTACTCATCAAAAAAGAATTACACCTTTCTTTCATCTACAGACATCGCACAAAAGATATTACCAAAAATCTATTAGTTGATCAAGCATTACTTGAAATCAGCAGCTTGATTGAAAGCTCTTTTTCTATAGCTAATTTATTTACGAGCGAAGCTGATTATAGCTTAGAATTTATTTCGCAACAAAAATCTAAGCTCAAAAAAAACAAAGCAACTTTTACAAGTGTACCTGATAGAAGTCATGATAAAACCAAAAAGCGTTTGATCAATGGTAATAGTTACCTTAGTGAGTTAGGTGTCTTGCATCAGAATGGAAATATCAAAAAAGATAAGGGTGATAAATTTAAACAGATTAATAAATTTATAGAAATTATTGATGGGCTGCTTCGTCAACATCCAACAATTACCGACTCAACAAACCTACAGGTAGTTGATATGGGCGCAGGAAAGGGCTATCTAACTTTTGCCCTCTACGACTACTTAACCAATACAAAAAAATTACCCGCTCAGGTTAAAGGCGTTGAAGTCCGACAAGACCTGATCGACCTCTGCAATACCATCGCCAAAAAAGTAAATTTTAATCAACTTTCATTTGAGCTTGGCTATATTAGCGATTATGAATTGGGCGAAGTCGATATGTTGATTGCCCTCCATGCTTGCGATACAGCTACGGATGATGCCATCTATAAAGGTATCAAAGCAAATGCTCAATTAATTATTTGTGCCCCTTGTTGTCATAAGCAAATCAGAAAACAAATGACCTCAAGTACTACCCTCCAATCTGTCATCGACCACGGTATTCTGAAAGAACGCCAAGCCGAAATCGTCACAGATAGTATCCGTGCTTCTCTCCTTGAGGCGCATGGTTATAAAACCAAAGTCTTCGAATTCATTTCTTCGGAACATACAGGAAAAAATGTAATGATCGTTGGTCAAAAACATCAAGCTCGTTTTGATCGTCAATTTCATCTTGACCGTATCCAACAGCTTAAAACAGAATTTGGTATTGAGTACCATTATTTGGAACGTAAACTGGGACACGGATAGGGGCAGAATTTGGACACAGATTTACACGGATACTCTTTATTTGTTAACCTTGACAGCAAAGCTACCATTTCATATCCCTCAGTCCATAAAGAAACTTCTATCTGCAAATTAAGCATATCAGACCGTCTTCACCAAATAAGGGCATCAGCGTAAATCTGTAGAGAAATCCGCCCCTATCCGCGTACCTATACTAAAAGTCAAACATCTTCGTTTAGTAATCAGCAAGAACAAACCAGCCTATCGAAAAGTTGAAAAAGATTTCGATTTCAAATTAATCCAAACGTTAATAGTTGTTAAAACGCTCTATATACATAGGGGTATTTTCTTTTTGAAGACATCTTCTTTACAGATGGTCTATTTTTTGTATTACAAATTTTAATTATTAAAAGGCTTGTCTATATGATCATTAACAAGTCTTAAAAAACTCCCGAATATGAAGTTATCAAAGGTTTTATTATTGATGAGTGTTGTGGTTGTACTATTTCAATCTTGTAAAGGAGACGATGATGTCATCATTAACACTCCTCCAGCCGATAAGCTCGTTATTACGATTCAAGAGCAATATGAAACACCTCCATCGAGGGTATCGGTATTTTTTAAGGTGGATACAGATAAAGGAAACCCTGTTGCAGGGCTTACACAAGATGATTTTACGATACTAGAAAAAGGAAGAAATGATGATGCTCCGCTTTTGATTTCTGCCGATGAAGCAGAGCGTGCAATCAACGATAATCAGCAATTATTTCGATACAACACGATTTTGTTATTAGATTTGAGTGGTAGTGTCGTCAACAATAGTTTGGAACAAACCAAAGAAGCCGCCAATACGTTTATTGATGATATTATGGCTAATAATACCAATTCTTCGACCAATATTGGTGTTTGGTGGTTTGACGGTGCAGATGCCTTACACCAATTGATCAATTTTACTGATGATGCAACTGCTCTACACAATGCCATTGATGGTATTAACCCTGGTTTATCTAATGATAATTCGACCGACCTTTTTGGAGCTATTATAAAGGCTTCTGCCCTAGCAGAAACGAAGTTGATCGAAAATCAATTACAAGGTATATTGACCGCCGTTTCTATTATTTGCTTTACAGATGGTACCGACCAAGCTGCTCGTTATGCTAAAGAAGATGCCTATACAGCCGTTGATAATGCATCAGAAGGCATCAATTTTTATTCGATTGGCTTGGGTAGCGAAATAGATGCTACAGTATTGAATAAGATCGGAAAAAATAGTTCTGTTTTTGCGGATGATACAGCGGCTTTAAAAGATAAGTTTCTCGAAATTTCAGGACTTATTTATGATGAAGCAAATAGCTATTACTTGTTTGAATACTGTACACCCAAACGGGATGGTAGTGGCGAAAGTGAACTACACATTAGAGTAGAAAACGATAACCGTGAAGGGGAAAAGATTACTACATTTGATGCCACTGGTTTTTTTGAAGGTGTCTGCCAATTGTTTTAAATAAACTGAGCAGAGAAAAGGGAAGCGAGAGGCGAGAAACTAGTGTAAATTAAAATAAACGTTTAAATAAAAAATAGAAGTCAGATCGTTCTTCGAGTAGAACGATCTGACTTCTATTTTTTTTTAACTCCTAATTTCCGTTACGTGTTAATTATGCACTTCTATTCTACGTACTAAATTTCTAAACTTCCGTACGAGAGATAGTAAAAGGTGCGACTTCCGGGTTAGCTAGTGTGTTGTAGGAGCAAGCCCGTAGGGCCAACCAAAGGGCGCTATGAATAGCTCGGCCTGACGAAGGAAGGCGGATCCTAAAAAGAACTAAAAAAGCCCTACTCTTTTACCAAGCGGGGCTTTCTAATAAAACGTATGTTATTCTTTACATAAGAATTTCTTATGGCAAAATCACTTTATTAAGAACATGGATAACACCATTTGTACCTTGTACATCTGTCAAAACAATATCAGATACATTACCCTGAGCATCTGTAATAGTAGCACTGTCTCCGAGATTAATTGTAAACAATCCTCCATTAACCGTCTCTACTTGCATACCGTCCACAAGATCGCCAGCAACTACATTTGCACCAGAAACAACATGGTAAGTCAATACACCAGATAAATCATCTTCACTTAATCCAGCTACTACATCACTAATTTCATCGAATGCCGTATTTACAGGAGCAAAAACAGTAAATGGTCCATCTCCTTGTAAAACACTTACTAAATCGCCAGAAGCAGTTGATAAAGCACCTACTAGTGAAGAAAAATTAGAATTCGCAGCAGCATGACCTACTACATCTAATGGCGTAATAACTGCATCA
The DNA here is from genome assembly GCA_020630735.1 of Saprospiraceae bacterium. Taxonomy (GTDB): domain Bacteria; phylum Bacteroidota; class Bacteroidia; order Chitinophagales; family Saprospiraceae; genus JAHDIP01. Next base: position 4,558 of record JAHDIP010000344.1, read on the forward strand.
ATAACATGGATAACACCATTCGTTGCTTCTACATCAGCTGCAGTAACATTAGCAGCACCATTGATCGCAACAGCTCCACTTGTATTTTCTATTAAAATTGATAATTGTTTGTTTCCAGGGCTAGCTGTACTTGCTGTGGTCGCATAAGTTTGACCTTCTGCAATATCTCCTGCATTTACTTGAGCTCCTAATACGTGGTATAATAAAATATCTGTTAATTGCTCATCAGTAAGATCATCAAGATTAACACCTAGAGCTTCAAAAGCAGCATTGGTTGGGGCAAATACCGTAAACGGTCCATCTCCTTCAAGTGTACTTACAAGACCTACTCGATCTAGTGCGCTCACTAAGGTACTAAACTGGGCATCAGCAGCAGCTATTTCTGCGATATTTTGCATCTCCTCTACTGGTGGATCTACTACTACATCATCGTCACTTCCACAAGAAAATAAACCTATTGATAAAAATATTGCTAGGAATGAATGTAATAACAACTTTGTTTTTGTCATTTTTGTCTGTGTTTTAGTATGAAAAAATTTAATAATACAGACTTAACAAGTAAAGCTTAGTTTTGTTTAACTTTTTTTAATAAAAAGTTAAACAAAACTAAGCTTTAGACAAAAACATGCTGTTTTAAAAGCATTTTCCCAGTACTTTCGGTCAGATTTTAAGGATAATTTTTATTTCATAAAACTATTTTGCTCT
>JAHDIP010000345.1 GCA_020630735.1 Saprospiraceae bacterium
ACAGGAATCAACGGTTTTAGCACTTGATAAGACTGTTAAATAATTAATAAATAAGTAACGAATAAAAAATAAGTCTGCCATTTGGAGATAGAGATTTTGTCGAAAGCCAAGGCAAAAAACGTAGACGATGCAGGGCATCGACGAGGCTTTTTAACGCAAGCTTACGATAAAAGATTATCGGTGAAATGATGGAGTTATTCTTTAGTCGTTACTAAGGAGAAATTAACCTTAAAAAAGGTAGATTTATATACTTCTTATTGTTTTAGCAGTCTGCACAAAATTATTATCTTTGCCGTCATGAATGAGAAAATATTAATCCTTGATTTTGGATCGCAATATACGCAATTGATCGCTCGCCGAGTCAGAGAATTGAATATTTATAGCGAAATAGTACCTTATAATAAGGTGCCGCAGATTGATGATAGTATTAAGGCGATTATTTTATCTGGAAGTCCATTCTCCGTAACGGACGAAAAAGCCTTGCAAGTAGACTTAAACCAATTGGTTGGTAAAAAGCCACTCCTAGGTGTCTGCTATGGTGCGCAGTATATTGCAAATTATTATGGAGGAAAAGTAGAGCGTTCTGCGAAGCGTGAATACGGAAAAGCAAACTTAAGTGATCTAAAAGCAGGAGAGCATTTTTGGAGTGATATCGATTCGACATCTCAAGTTTGGATGTCGCACGGCGATACAATAACCTCTTTACCAGAGCAATTCGAATTATTAGCCAGCACAGATAGTATTCCAGTAGCCGCTTACAAAGCCAAAGAAAATGTTTTCGAAGCTCCCGTTTATTGCTTACAGTTTCACCCTGAAGTAACACATAGTCTCGAAGGAAAAACTATATTAAAGAATTTTTTGGTAGATATAGCTGGCTGTAAAGCTAATTGGACTCCAAAGTCATTTATAGATCAGACGGTATCAGAGTTACGCAATAAAATAGGAGACGAAAAAGTTTTAATGGCACTTTCAGGAGGTGTTGACTCTACGGTTGGTGCGATGTTGTTGCATAGAGCAATAGGCAAAAATTTATTTTGTTTCTTTGTAGATAATGGCTTATTGCGGAAAAACGAATTTGAGGAAGTCCTTCAATCATACGAAGGAATGGGCTTAAATATCAAAGGAATAGATGCTAAACAACGATTTTGGGATGAGCTAAAAGGAATAAGTGATCCAGAGCAAAAACGTAAAACAATAGGTCGTGTTTTTATAGAAGTTTTTGAAGAAGCTGCTGCAACATTTGATGGAATAAAATGGTTAGGACAAGGTACTATCTATCCTGATGTCATTGAGTCTATTTCTGTTCATGGTCCTTCTGTTACCATAAAGTCACATCATAATGTTGGTGGACTGCCCGAAAAGTTTGATCTTAAGATTGTAGAACCGCTGCGCATGTTGTTCAAAGATGAAGTGCGAGAAGTAGGCAGCGAATTAGGTATTCCCGATTTTATAGTCCAACGTCATCCGTTTCCTGGCCCTGGCTTGGCAATTCGAATTTTAGGAGACATTACGCCCGAAAAAGTAAGTATGCTACAAGATGCAGATTCGATATTTATCAATAACTTAAAAAAGAATAAGTTATATGATAAGGTATGGCAAGCAGGTACCGTTTTATTACCTGTGCAGTCAGTCGGAGTAATGGGAGATGAACGTACCTACGAAAAAACAGTAGCTTTAAGAGCAGTCAATTCTAGAGATGGAATGACAGCAGAATGGAGTCGATTACCGCATGAATTTTTAGCGACTGTTTCTAGCGAAATAATTAATAACGTCAAAGGAATAAATCGAGTAGTTTATGATATTAGTACCAAACCTCCTGCAACAATTGAATGGGAGTAAACTTTGTTTATTGCTGTTTCTAGTTGTTGCTACTTGTTGTTTCACTTCTTGTGATCCACTTAAGAAAGCTAAAAAAACGGATACAGCTGATGCTGGTGATTTAGACGAAATAAAAGGTCGCATTAAGTATAATCCAAGAACTGGAAAATACGAGTACGATACGGATGTAAAAGAACCTATAGATACCGTTCGTTGGTCGCCACCTGTAAATCCTACTCCGCCTATAGAGTCAGACGAATCTCATTATGGTACAGCTGATCCTGTTGAGGAAGTTCCGGATATCATTGAGCCAGAAACAGAAGAATTTGAAGGTGGACTATTATCTACGTATAGAGTAGCGATGATTTTACCATTTCTAACCGATAAGTTTGATAGTTACAATTTTTCGCTTCCAAAGAAATCTAAAAAAGCGATTAATTTTTATGCAGGTGCAAAACTTGCCTTAGATATTTTATCCAGAGAAGGCGTAACAATGGATGTTTCTGTTATTGATTCTAAGGCATCGGGCGAGGAAGTAAAAAGAGTTATAAATCGTTCAGATGTACTCAATGCTAATGTTATTGTTGGTTCAATGAAAAAATCTACTTTACTTCCACTTTTAGATTTTTCAAAAAAGAACAAAAAAATTCTTGTTTCTCCGACTTATCCTAGTCTCAATATAACAAAAGAGCATCCATATTTTATTCAATTTAGTCCTTCTATTAAAACACATTGTGAGGCGATTACAAAGCATGCAAGAAAAGAATATGAACCAGAAGAAATTGTTTTAGTAGCACGAAATAAAAGTTCAGAAAAGAATAGACTTAAATATTTTCAAGCTGCCAACAATGCCATTAACGGTACTTCTAGCGGAGAGCAGTTAAAAGAGTTTATCGTTACATCCATGTCTGGTGATTATAATGATATTGATGTGATGCCCTACATTAACCAAGGTGGAACAACAGTATTTCTGATTCCTTCTTTTTCTAGTGAATCATTTGTTTATTCGTTTTTACGCCAAGTTAGTATAGCTAAAGGGGCAAATAAAGTGGTTATTTATGGTATGCCTCAGTGGATGGATTACAAACGTATTAGCTATGATTATTACGATCAACTAAATGTCCATGTGAGTAGCGCAAGTTATATTGATGCCAAATCTTCGGAAGCACAATTTTTTAAACGAACTTACTTCGATCGTTATGGTACGATCCCGAGCAACGATGCATTTATTGGTTATGATCTTATGCTTTATATTGGTCGATTACTTCAAAAACATGGTACAGCATTTCCTACCAAAATAGATGCAGAACAAGAAAAATATATGCACACGAAGTTTGAATTCGAACCTATTGTAAAAGCCAGAACAACAGGCAATGAAGATTTTTCTAATATTGATCAATACGAAAACAAATATGTGAATATTTTGTGCTTCAAAGAATTTCGATTTCAGTTAGCTGAATGATAGAGAACTAGCTTCTATATATCTTTGACACTTTGTTTATATAAAACAATGCTTAATTTGTTGGTTTTTTTTAGCTAACACATAGCGCAACTATGTAAATAGCATTTTGATTAAAAAACGAAAAAAGTAAGTAATTCTTCTTACAAATCAGTTTTTTATTCTATTTTTAATGTGTAAAATAACTCAACACTATAAATCTCTTCTATAGCTTTTTTTTAATCTATAATGCATTTCTATGCTATAGAAATAGTATAGCGTGTTAGTGTTGACTCCTTAACACCTTTATAAAAAGCAGAATGAAAGTAAAAGAAGCTATGATGGCTTGGACTGCCATTATTGGGGCTGAGAAAACTATTTCAAATTTATCCGAACTGATTAAAGCCCAACAAACGACCTTTTTTTCTTCACAAAATATTCTAGGTATTCTAGAACCTTCAAGCACCAGTGAAGTACAAGAATGTATTAAAATTGCGAATAGATTTAAAGTTCCCCTGTATCCCATTAGTAAAGGGAAAAATTTTGGATTAGGAGCTAAACTTCCTGTCCAATCCAATTGTATCCTTCTCGATTTATCTGGTCTAAACAACATTGTAGATTTTGATGAAGAGTTAGCCTATGTCACCGTAGAGCCTGGTGTAAGTTTTGGACAACTAGAAGCATTTCTTCAAACCAAAAACTCCCATCTAATGATGGATAGTATCGGTAGTACTTCAGAGGCTAGTATCGTAGGTAATACGATGGAACGTGGTCATGGTGCGGGCATGTATGTAGATCGGTTTAATCATGTTTGTGGTTTTGAAGTCATACTGGCAGATGGAACAATTATCAATACAGGGTACGAAGGTTTTGACAATGCGAAGGTGGCTAAACTTTCTAAATGGGGATGCGGTCCTTATCTTGATGGATTATTTACACAATCTAATCTTGGAGTTGTAACAAAACTTACTTTTTGGCTAAAACCCAAAGCAGATTATTATCAGACCTTCATCTTCTATATGAATGAAAAACAATTAAATCCTATAGTTGATGAATGTAGAAAACTAAAACTTAAAGGACTACAAGCTTCTATTCGTATTTTTAGTGATTATCGTATGATGGCCTTTTCGAATAAATATCCTTGGAAATTGGCAGAAGGCATGACCCCTTTACAAAAAGATGCTAGGCAAAAATATAGAGAGGAACTTGGAATAGAAGGTGAGTGGGTAGGTCTTGGTGCCTTGTATTCTTTCAGTAAAAAACATGCTTTAGCAGAGCGAGAATTAATAAAAAAGCATTTATCTAAAAATGTTAGTAGTTTATATTTTTATGCAGATAGCGATTGTGGTATTCCTTCTACACCTTCGAAAATTCATCAAGAGGATTTAGAGTTTTTACATACCAAAAGTCAATTTAGAGGCTATACTTCTGAGCAAACATTTACCATGTTATATTGGCGAAAAAAAATGCCACTGCCAGAAGAGGCAGATATTTTAAACGATAAATGTGGTCTATTGTGGTATACACCTACAATTCCTGCTAGATCAGAAGATGTACTTAATGTCATCAACATCGTAAAAGTGAAAAGTAATGAATTTGGATTCGAACCTAATTTAGGCTTTCTGTATGCTAATGATCGAGCACTAGATATTACAGGGGCGATTTGCTATGATAGAGAAGTGGAAGGAGATGATGAAAAAGCACTAGCCTGTCATAACGCCATTATGGATGAATTAATACAACATGGCTATGTACCTTATCGACTTGGTATCCAATCTATGCATTACATGAATAACCAACAAAATGCTAAAATTAAATTATTACATCAACTTAAAAAAGCACTCGATCCAAATCAAATTTTAGCACCAGGTAGATATTTAGAGAGTACAATAAATCACTCGGTCGAACCACCAAAAAAAAGAAGAAAAAATAATAAAACCATTTCTAATGTTAAGTAATGGTTAAAAAATAACTTCCTGATTTCGTTTATGCTCTTTTGCTAC
>JAHDIP010000053.1 GCA_020630735.1 Saprospiraceae bacterium
AATAACCTACACATTAGTATTCTAAAGAATTTTGTATCACTAAAGAATTATCTTTTTTAACTCATTAAAACCTATTAAGTAATGGTCAAATAATAACTTCCCGATTTGTGGTTGTAGTAATCAAATCTAAAATTTTCATTTTAATTCTCATCTTGATTTTAAATGACCTCAGCAACGACAAAGGTACTTCCTCCTACATAGATTAGGTCTTTTTCCTCAGCATGGCGACGAGCAGCTTTCAGCGCATTTTTGACTGTAGAATATCTACGTCCTTTCAATCCAAAGGCAGCTGCTTTTTCTTCTAAAATAGATGCATCTAAACCTCTAGGAATATTTGCCTTTGCAAAATAATACCTTGCCTCTTTTGGGAATAATTTCAACACTTTATCCAGCGATTTATCATTTACCATACCCAATACAATGTGAAGTTTTTTGTAAGGTATTTCTTTAACTTGTTTCAAAACTATTTTGAGCCCACCTACATTATGAGCACTGTCGCACAAGACGGTTGGTTTAGTATCAATAATTTGCCAGCGACCAATAAAATTACTTAAGGTCTTTAAGTTTTTTAATCCTTTTTTTATTGTTTTACTATCGACTACATCAATGTTTGGTAATTTATTATAGCAATCTATAGCCGTTAAAGCAGTAGCTAAATTGTATTGTTGAAAAGGTCCATGTATATTGATTGGTATTTTCTCATGCATTAATTTTCCTCTCCGATAAATATTGTAAGTACTATAATGAAGGGATGTGTTCACTAATTCAAAACGATATGTCCGATTTGCAAAGGTGATCGGGGCATTCATTTTTTTTGCTTTTTCTTTAAAAACTACCTTTGTTTCTTGTTGCTCCTCTCCTATTATTACTGGGACATTTTTTTTGATAATACCAGCTTTTTCACCAGCGATCAAAGGTAAAGTATCTCCTAAAAATTGTTGATGATCAAAACTAATATTCGTGATTACACTTAACAAAGGAAGAATAATATTCGTCGAATCCAATCGACCGCCTAAACCTGTTTCTATAATAGCAATATCTACTTTTGATTCGGCAAAATGATAAAATGCCATAGCTACTGTTATTTCAAAAAAGGAAGGCTTTATTTTTTCAAATAGATCTTTTCGTTGTTCAACAAATGCTACTATCTCTTTCTTAGCAATATAAACACCATTGATTTTAATGCGTTCCCGAAAATCTCGATAATGAGGAGAAGTATACAAGCCTACTTTTAATCCTTTGGCTTGAAAGATGGCACTTAAGGTATGTGCAGTCGAACCTTTACCGTTGGTACCTGCAATATGAATGGAAGGATATTTCTTTTGTGGTTGACCTAAAGCTTTACACAAGACTGTTATATTAGTCAAATCTTTTTTAAACGCCGCTGATCCTATTCGTTGATACATAGGAAGCTGAGTATAAAGATAGTCTAGTGTTTGTTGGTATTGTTTGCTCACTGAAGGAAGGATTAAGCATGCCTTTAAAATTCGGCTATTATAGTTACATTTTTACTAGAGATTGTACCCGCTTTATAACAGCCATACCACTCATTAGCATTTGGGATATTCGCCATTTCTTTTTCGGCATTCTTTGCAGCTTCTTTTGATTCCCAACTTACAATATCCGTAAAACTACCATCGCTATTTGAATGTATTTCCCATTTTATAAAACCTGGTAATTTTTTCATCCAATCGGTTACAATCTGTTTTGCAATGTTAACCAACTGATCTTCAGAAATATTTTCTGCTAATTCATAACTGATAATATCTTTGTACATATTTTTTTTTTACTTAGGAACTTGATGATTAAAACTGAGCACCCTTCTCAATTTCCAGTTACCATCTTCTAAAACCCACAAGTGAGTAAAGTCTGCTGTGCTAGTTAAATACTTAGGTTTATTTTCTTCTTCGCCATAAAATCGATGCGTTCCATTTTGTATAGCGCCATATACCTTTCCATTCTGCTTCAAAAGATGCACTTTAAAACTATTAATATCAGGTTCACGAGTTGGTCGATAATCCATGCTACATAAACCAACAATAGATTGGATAAAAGCAGCTCGGGAATTTGTAATACCAGCTTGATCATGATAAAGTTCAAAATCAGAACTTGTCAAATTTCTTACCTGATTGGTGTCGCATTGATTAAATCCTAATTCAAATAATAGACTATCATTTGTTTGTAATTGAGCAACTATTTTTTGCTGTTCTTCATCTACAACTTTATTTACGAGCATTGGTTTCGAACTAGCTTTAGTTTCATCAATTTTATTCGTATCACAACTAAAACTGCTAAAACCAGCGATCATTAGAATTACAATCTGTTTAGTTTTCATTTTTTATTTTCTCGAATTATTTCAACTTAAAGTTGTAGCTAATCGTACCACATTGGCTATCCAACTCTTGTTTATCAAAAGTATATTTCTTAGCATTTTTTACCGCTAGATCAATGAGGCGTTTGCTATTCGTAGTAGAACCACCCTGTTTAAATTTTGCCTCTACAACTTTTCCAGCAGAGTTGACACAAACTCTTAGTTTCACCGTACCAGTCTCACTAAATTTATCCGATATTGTTGGAGGTCGCTTAAATCCACGATCACCAAAGCCACTTACTGTACCAGAGCCTTCCCCTACACCTTCGAGAGCACTGCCATCTGGTTTTCCATCATCTTTTCCTTGGTTGCCTTCTTCATCTGTATTGCCTTTGCCACCACCACCAAACAATCCACCAATGGCATTTTTGGCATCATTAAATTTTTTCTCTTCAGCCGCTTTTGCCTCTGCCGCCGCTTTTGCTTCGGCAGCTGCCTTTGCCTCCGCAGCAGCTTTAGCTTTTGCTGCTTTATCGGCTGCTGCTTTCTTTGCATCAGCCGCCTTTTTTGCTGCAGCTTTCTCTGCTGCCTCAGCTTCGGCTGCCGCTGCAGCTTTTGCCTTTTCGATAGCTTCTTTTTGTTCTGCTAAAGCTTTCTCTTTGGAATTATCGTCAGTATTAACATCTTTTTTTGTAGTCTCTTTAGGTTTCTTTGTATCCTTTTTGGGTTCTTTTTTAGGCTCCTTTTTGGGTTCTTCTTTTACCTCATCAGGTTCTACAGTTTCCGCAGGTTCTATTTCGTCTGCTACTTCTTCGGCTCCTTTTTCCGTTGTTTCTTCCACTTCCGTAGCATCTGCCATTTGCTCTTTCGCCGCTTCATCACCTTGCCCTACATCAGGAGCACCCAAACTTATCAATACACCAGGTTGACCTGGCGGTGGATTCTGATATTCGAAACGAACAAAGAATAATAGATACAATAATAAAAGTGCATGAATAACAAGACTTACTATTCTACCTATCCGTTCATTTTTTTCTTCATCTTTGGTTAGTGCCGTATCCATAGAAATCTATTTTTGGTTATAATAAATATACAAAAAATTATAGAATTTCAGCTTGTTTGTATAGCGAAGAATTCATTGTATACTTAAGATACTAACGTAAAACACTATTACATTAATATAAAAAATGATCTGTTTTGAAATTATTAACAAAGTAAGGGTAAGTCAAAATTAAAATGTAAATGAAAAGCTCCAATATTTATCTTGCTTCAGCGTATTTTACGAATTAAAGTGCATTTTTATTTTCATTTAAACTTTCATTCTAATTTGCCCTACTGCGGATCAGTAGCAAGAATGGCGTTTATTCTATGACGCATTGCCATATCCATAATTGTTACGACATGCTCGACAGGTGCGCCTTTTTCGGGTGATATAATGACATCTAATTGTTTTCCTCCATTACTTCTAGCCTTTTGTCTCAACCTAGATTCTATTTTTGATGTTGACATTTTTGACCCATCAAGATAAAAAGAACCTTTTCGACTAATACGAACTTCTGGTGGAGTTGACGTACTTGTTGAGGGGTTTGATGAACCAGGTAATTTTAAGTTCAAAGCATTCGGTGCGACTACGGTTGATGTCAACATAAAGAAAATTAACAACAGAAAAATGATGTCTGTCAAAGATGACATACTAAACTCTGCACTTACTTTTGATCTCTTTTTTAATCCCATTTCGTATTGAATAATGAATTATTGATTTACTCATTATTGATTCATTGATTATTATTATTCAAAACTAAAATCTAAAGAATAATAATTGATCAATAATTAATAATTTCCTTAATTCGGTTGAGTAGCCAAAATGGCTTTTACTTTTAAGTTCTTCGCCACATTCATCACCTTTACGACTTCATCGAAAGGTGTGCCGACTTCTGCAGCAATCGTAATCGTACTATTATCCTTTTTTTCATCTTTACTCATTTCAGCACGAATCTCACTTTGTAAGTTTCTGATCGTAACCTCACGTCCATTCAATGTATATTCACCTTTTTTGGAAATAGATACAGCAACAGAAGTAGGTGCAACCGTCTTATTATCTGACTTAGGCAATTCAAATGGTTTGATTTGCACAAAGTTAGACGTTAACATAAAAAAGATAAGTAGCAAGAAGATAATATCCGTTAGTGACGACATACTAAATTCCGCACTTACTTTTGATCTTTTCTTTAATCCCATGTCAAATTAATTAATTGAATAATTAATTGATTGAACGATTAATTGATTGATTATTAAAAGAATGAATCAATTAATAAATACATCAATTATATTAACTAGGCTCTTGTAGTAAATCCATAAATTCCATTGTCGTACGTTCCATTTTGAAAACAACTTGTTCGACATTTGCAACTAGAATATTGTATCCTAAGAAAGCAAGAATACCTACAAAAAGACCTAAAGCCGTGGTGATTAAGGCTTGGTAAATACCACCAGCTAATACATCAGGCGTAACATTTTGAGCAGTTGCCATCTCGTAGAAAGCCATAATCATACCTGTAACTGTACCGAAGAATCCGACCATAGGAGCGGCACCTGCAATACTTGCTAAAGTAGAAAGGTTTTTCTCCAACTTGAATAACTCTAAGTTACCCACGTTTTCGATAGCAGCATCGATATCACGAAGCGGTTTGCCAATACGTTGGATGCCTTTTTCAACCATTCTGGCAACTGGAGAGTCTGTAGTTGCACACAGTGCCTTGGCAGATTCGATATTTCCAGACAACACATTTGAACGAATACTATTGATAAAGCCTTCATCAATACGTCCAGCTTTTTTGATCGTTAGGTAACGTTCAACGAAAATGTACAATCCTACAATCGATAAAATAACCAAAATCAATACAATTCCGATCCCGAGAGGGCCTCCTGAAATAATGATATCAAAAAAACTTTGGCTTTCTAATCCTTCTTCAGCACCATCTGTCTGAAATAATAATAAGGTGTTTTGAAACATGAGCTTGTTATTTAGTTTATCAGTTTTGTCAATTAGTTGGTTCTTGAAAATTTATATACTAAAATGAGGTGTAAAAGTTTCCTCAGTAAGATTCAGTATGCTTCTTTTTTCTACTAGCTTGCAAATTATTAATTGCCTGTCGAATATTATAGTTTTTTAGCAAAAATATATAAGGTTATACCGTTATACGTGTTTTTAAGCCCAAAAAGGGGCTTACTTTATTCATTAATGCCTCATAAACGCCCAAACCTGCCCTTAAAATTGTGGCGAGATAGCTTTTTTTACTGAAACAATTCAAGCTGATTAGAGTAAATGCATATTAAGAGTTTTTGTCAAATAGCGTAAAATGACAAAATATGAGCCTTTTCTTCCTAATCTTCGTCTTATACTCACCTTATTTAATGCTTGAACAGAGATATGTTACTTTTTTTGATCAAGTAGTTTTTGAGTTAAAACGAGGTAATTTGGAAGAGCATCCTCTTTGGCTTACCGAAAAAGTCATGGTGTCTACCTTTTAAAAGAGACCATCACAACAGGAAGTTCAGTAGTTTACTATGTTTTAAGGTGTCTAAATCTAATTTTTTAGAACAACTTATGCCTTTTTTTTGTAATTTTGCCATATTAGCGAAAATTCGCTAATTATTTTAAACATCTAACGCTAGATTGCTGTTTAAATAGAATCGAACAATTTTTAATTTACTCATATTTAATATCAATAAATGGATACGTTAACTTTTCAGAAAACGAACAAATCAGGTCAAGCTGGTACTGCTTCTGCTAAGAAGATCAAAAAAGTAGCTGTATTGGGTTCTGGTTTAATGGGTACTGGTATTGCTTGTCACTTTGCCAATATCGGACTCGAAGTCGTCATGCTCGACATTGTACCTTTCGACCTCAAAGAAGAAGAAAAGAAGGATAAAGCTGCTCGTAACAGAATTGTAGATGCTTCTATGAAAGCAGCTCTTAAATCTAAGTTGATTCCGCTTTATGACAAAAAGTTTGCTTCAAGAATTACGACTGGTAACTTCGATGATGATTTTGAACAGATTAGTGATTGTGATTGGGTGATCGAAGTAGTGATTGAGCGTTTAGATATCAAAAAACAAATTTTCGAAAAAGTAGACAAATACCGCAAAGAAGGTTCTTATATTACTTCAAATACTTCTGGTATTCCGATCCACATGATGATAGATGGTAGAAGTGATGATTTCAAAAAGAACTTCTGTGGAACACACTTTTTCAACCCTCCTCGTTTTATGCGTTTGCTAGAAGTTATCCCTACGCCTGAGACTGATCCTGCTATGGTTGACTTTTTCATGCACTACGGTGACTTATACTTAGGTAAGCAAACGGTACTTTGTAAAGATACGCCTGCCTTTATTGCTAACCGTGTTGGTGTTTATGCTATGGCTAAAATCTATCAATTGACTCAAGAACTAGACATGTCGATTGAGGAAGTAGATAAGGTAACTGGTCCAGCAATCGGTCGCCCTAATACAGGTACTTTCCGTTTGGGTGATTTGGTTGGTCATGATACTGCTGTAAAAGTGATCAAAGGGATCAAAGAAAATTGCCCGAATGATGAACAAGCTCCTGCATTCGAAATTCCTAAATACTTAGACTTTTTATTAGAGAATAAATTTTTAGGGAATAAAACGAAAAAAGGATTTTACGAAAAGACAAGACAAAAAGACGAAAAGGGTCGTACAATCATCAATGCACTAAACTTAAACACATTAGAATATGCTCCATCTCAGCGAGTATCTTTAGATAGTGTGACGAAGGCTAAACAAATCGAAGATTTAACGAAGCGTGTACAGCATATGTTTGGTGCAGAAGATAAAGGTGGCGAATTAGTACGCCGTTCTTTACTTGGATTATTTGCTTATGTGTCAAATCGTATTCCTGAAATTTCTGACAACACTTATAGTATTGATGATGCGCTTCGTGCTGGTTTTGCATGGAAAATGGGACCATTCGAATATTGGGATGCAGTGGGTGTAGAGAAAGGTATAGAAATGGCTGAAGCACAAGGCGAAAAAATTGCTGATTGGGTAAAAGAAATGGTAAAAGCGGGTAATACAACCTTCTACAAATTAGAAGAGGGCGTCCGTAAATTTTACTGCAAAGAAGATAAAACATATAAAGCATTACCTGGTGGTGCTGACTTTATCGTTTTGGATAACCAACGTGATAAAGCACCTGTTTACAAAAACAGTGAAGTAGTCTTACACGATATAGGAGACGGTGTACTTTGCTTAGAATTTGTAAGTAAGATGAATACACTTGGAGAAGGTGTATTGAAAGGGATGAATGAAGCGATCCGCATTGCTGAAGAAGAAGGTTGGAAAGGTTTGGTGATTGGTAATAATGCGGAGCATTTCTCTTACGGTGCCAACTTGATGATGATCGGAATGTTTGCTTATCAACAAGAATTTGATGAGTTGAATATGGCAGTCAATATGTTCCAACAAACGACGATGCGTTGCCGTTACTCTTCTATTCCTGTAGTTGCGGCTACTCAAGGTCGAGTACTCGGTGGTGGTTGCGAAACGATCATGCACTGTGATGCTGTTGCTGCTGCTGCAGAATCGTACATCGGTTTAGTAGAAGTTGGTGTTGGTTTGATTCCTGGTGGTGGTGGAACGAAAGAGTTTGCATTACGTCTTTCAGATTCATTCTACGATGGTGATGTTCAAATTCCTAAATTGATCGAAGCATGCAAAACGATTGCAATGGCAAGTGTAGCTACTTCTGCTGATCAAGCATTTAGCTTAGGTTACTTAGATCGCATGAAAGACCACGTTGTTGTGAATACAGGTAGAAATATCGCTGCTGCTAAAAAGAAAGTTTTAGAATTGGCAGACAATTATACACAACCTGCTCCTAGAAAAGACATCACTGTTTTAGGTCGCACAGGACTTGGTGCTTTGTATACCTTCACGAATGAAATTTTACTAGGTCAATACGGTTCGGAGCACGATGTACATATTGCTAAAAAAGTAGCTTGGGTACTTTGTGGTGGTGACCTTACTGGTATTCAAAAAGTATCAGAGCAATACTTACTTGACATCGAACGTGAAGCATTCTTGAGTCTTTGTGGTGAAAAGAAAACATTGGAGCGTATCCAACACATGCTACAAAAGAACAAGCCGCTTAGAAATTAATTTATTTAATCATTGATTAATTAATCTAAGTTTCGGAAAATTACGAACCGAGAGTAGAGAATAGTGAATCGGGATTTTTAGTTTTATAATGAAGAAAAAATCATTTTTTACAAAAAAGTCCCTATTCTCGATTCTCTTTTCCCTGTTCCTTTTTACCTCAAACTAGATTAAGTTGTAATTAAAAAACTAATCCTCAACTTTTCAGGAGGATTCAAAAATAAAAATAATGGAAGCTTATATAGTAAATTTTAGCCGAAGTGCGGTAGCTAAAGCAAAAAAAGGAGGCTTTAGAAATTTCCGTTCTGATGATTTGGCAGTAGAAGTAGTGAAACACTTAATGTCATTAACGCCAAATGTTGATCCACACATCGTGGATGATGTAATTGTAGGTTGTGCCAATCCTGAAGGCGAACAAGGATTCCAAATTGGGAGACAAATATCTGTTCGTGCATTGGGTAAACCTGTTCCAGGTGTAACTGTAAATCGTTATTGTGCATCGGGATTAGAAACGATCTCGATTGCTGTCGCTAAAGTAAAAGCTGGAATGGGCGAATGCTACATTGCTGGTGGAACTGAAAGCATGAGTATGATTCCGATGACGGGTTATAAACTTGCGCCAAGTTATGCGGTAGCAAGTACTACACCTAACTACCTTTCTAGTATGGGAGCTACTGCTGAAGCTGTTGCTGCTAAGTGGGAAATCACAAGAGAAGCTGCCGATACTTTTGCATTCAACTCGCACGTAAAAGCTGCTAAAGCAATTGATGAAGGTAAATTTAGTGATGAGATTGTACCTGTAAAAGTTGAGGAAGTAACAGTTGTAGATAATAAACGAGTAAGCAAAGAGCATACTGTTGCGATGGATGAAGGTGTTCGTCGTTCGACTACTGTTGAAGGATTGGGCAAGCTTCGTGCTGTTTTCAAAACAGGTGGTATCGTAACAGCAGGTAACTCTTCTCAAACGTCTGATGGTGCTGCTTTTGCATTAGTGATGAGTGAGCGTTTGGTAAAAGAATTAAACTTAACGCCTGTTGCTCGTTTGGTTTCTTGCTCTGTTGCAGGAGTTGAGCCATTACACATGGGCATTGGTCCTTGTGCGGCTATTCCAAAAGCATTGACACAGGCTGGGTTGAAATTAGGAGATATTGACCAAATCGAATTGAATGAGGCTTTTGCTACTCAAGCATTAGCAGTGATCAAAGAGGCTGGCTTGAATCCTGATATCGTAAATGTAAATGGTGGAGCAATTGCATTGGGTCATCCACTTGGTTGTACTGGTGCAAAATTATCTACACAGTTGATTAACGAAATGCGCCGTAGAAACCAGAAATACGGAATGGTTACTGCTTGTGTTGGTGGTGGTCAGGGTATCGCTGGTATTTACGAGTTGTTGAACTAAAAGATTAGAGAACAGGGAATAGAGATGCGGGATCAGAGAATAGAGATGTGAGATTTTGTTTCTACTCCCAATGTTTTTTTTTAAATATTTAAGCAGAGGTGTTTTACACCTCTGCTTTTTTTTTGCTAGTACTTCAATACTTAAACGATTTCTTTACCTTTTGTTACTTTACCTCGTTGTTGCACAGTTGCTTTTCGGTACGTATGTTCTGCTTGTAGAAATTCTCCAAAACGTTCTTTTCCAAAAGCATCAGAAAAGGCATCATTTTCGAAAGCAATTTTTCCATTGATAATCACCCATTTTACCACACCATCATTTCTATTGACTAGACGATCACAGGTATCTAAAAATCGAGTAGTATGATAATCGTGTACTTCATCGCTTAATTTTTCGGGATCAATAATGGTTATATCTGCACGCTTTCCGACGGCAAGATGCCCCGTATCTAAATGAAAGAAGTCTGCATTTTCTTTTGTTAGTCTGTAAATGGCTTTTTCAAAACTTAGGAGTGGATCGCCCTGCTCATGCGACACTTGGACATATCGTAAGACTCTCAATGGGAAATTATAAAATGCCATATTGTTGATATGAGCGCCAGAGTCTGCAAAACCAAATACACCATTCGGATCATTATAATGTGCTTTGTAACGCTTGGGGTCATGATTTCCGATAGTCGTTTCCCACAAAATCTCTTTGTCCATTTCTACTACTAAATCTAAAAAGGTATCGACAGGATGTTGATTTCGTTCTGTAGCAATATCGACAAAAGATTTACCGATTAAGGACTTATCAGGAGCATTCAGCACATAAGCATCTCCAAAATCTTTTTGCCAAACTTTTGGTGTAAGCTTGGCTTTCATATTTTTCTTAAAACGCTTTCGATAATCAGGGTCATTGAGTAATGCATTTCGTTGATCTACATCTCTAGACATATGGCGAGCCATTTCGCCTGTTGGAAATTCTTCAAAGACAACCAACTCCATTCCCTCGGCATAGACTCTAAAAGGAACGGTGAATAATTGCATCCGAAAATCAGCTTTCAATACTTTATTAAAAAAAGCAGAAATACTACTTACTGCTGGTCGAATAAATTTATCTGCCTTCAAATCCATTAAGGCAACTAAGGATGTTTTTAATTTTTTTCTCCAAAAAAAGCCTGCACTCTGAATCATATACCAAAAGGCTCCTACTCTATTCACCAAATTCGGTACACCTTGTAAGTGTGCCCCCCATTCTCGCACTACATTGACCAATGCAGTTCGTTCTTTTCCTTTTGCATAAGCAGCAGGTAATAATTTTGACCAATGCCGACCATCCATTTTATCCCAAGGATTATGTTGCATAGATATGCCAACAAAACCTTCCGCTAAAGCAGCTTCTAAAATGTTGGTCATTTCTTTAATTTCGTCTGTAGTGGGTTGTTCATTTTCATCCAATGCCCGATCAATTCCCATCACCGCAGAACGAATATCCGAATGCCCGATAAAAGAAGCGAGGTTGGGACCAACAGGCAATGTGTAGATATGGTCAATCCATTCGCTAGGTGAAGACCATTTTTTTTCTTTACTCAAAATAGGAAACAAAACTTCTCTTGGAAATGCTTCTACTCTTGTAAACATATCGCAACAATCTTCTACATCTGCACAGACGAACGATAACGAGCAACCACCAAGCATAACTGTTGTTACTCCATGCCTTACCGATTCTTCCAAAGTAGGAGCAACTAAAACTTCTCCATCATAATGAGTATGATTGTCGATAAATCCTGGCATTACCCAAAGCCCCTTTGCATCAATAATTTTACAATCAATTGGTGGAGTGATTTCATTTTCAGAAATCTTTGTAATCACTCCTTCTTCGATGAGGATGTTTGATAAGGTGGATGCTGAACCTGTTCCATCGAATACATTGCCATTGGTTATGAGGATGTTTTTCATTTATCTAAAATTTACTTTAAGCCCAAAAACAACCCAATCTGCTAAGCGTAGTTTGCAACTAGGCTTGACTATTTCGCTGTTTCTAACAGCACCTTTTGCACGATGCTAAAAAGAATGATTCGTTTTAATCATTGATGTTTCATTTCTTAATAATTTATTTTTTCACTCATTAGCTCACTCCAAGTGAGCAGATGAGTAGCTTTCTATTTAAATGAACCTTTTTTTGTTTGCGAATTTCCTAGGTGATACCTTTTGAGTAAAGTATAGAACTGGTTTAAGCTTATCTAAATATAAAAATAAATAATCAAAGAATAGAATACTTCTTAAATTTGGTTCAAAATAATTTCATTTCACTAAGGTTATTACGATGTTTGGTCAGAGACCAAATTATATGATGCATAAGTCAGAGACTAATGCAAGCAATACTTCTATAAAAGAAAAAATATTTAGAACATCGTACATTGTGTTGTAAACAAAAGAGTGATAAATGTACCGATTGTGAGATTACCAATATCAAAAGCATAAATGAAAACTCATTAATTACTAAAACAGAAAATGGCTTTCTAATTCAAGTTATCATAGAGTAGATTTAAACATCTTCTTTCACAAAGCCTGGCCATCGCTTCATATAGTCGACAAACTTTTGGCTCAAACCTTCTTGACGGAGATATGCTTCTGAAACAGGATTTCCTATTGGTTCAAATGTTGAATCAGCGATAACTTTTAACGGGAAGTCGTGATGAAGAATAGCGGATCGCCCGATGCTTACAAAGTCGATTCCAGTATCTAAGATTTGTTGTACATCCTTTCCATTTCTAATTTTTCCAGCTACGGTCAAGTGCACCTTTTTTTTATCCAAACTTGTAAAATGTTCTAGTAATGATTGATCTTGATATTGTTCCTCTTCGGGTTGTTTGAAACAATCCCATAATGAGATATCTAGAAAATCTATTTTACCTTCATCAATTAACTGTTGACAGATTGTTTTTATTTCTTGGATGTCCATTCCAAATCGTTCGGGAGAAAGTCGTATCCCTAGTAAGAATTCTTGACCACAAGCGATTCTAATTCCATCTATTATTTCAAAAATAATTCTGGCTCTATTTTCTAGACTGCCACCATATTCATCTGTTCGTTTATTGATTTTTGTACTGAGAAATTGTGTCAAAACATAGCCATGTGCGCCGTGTACTTCTACCCCATCGTAGCCACATTTTTTAGCCCGAATTGCTGCACTAATAAAATCATCTCTCAACTGCTTTACTTCTTCAAGCGAAAGAGCTCTAGCTCCATGTTTCTCACTTTCTGATGGACAAACGGGTGCTCCATCTACTAATTCTAAAGGTGTACGCATACCTGCATGATGTAGCTGTATGACAGCAAGACTTCCTTCTGCTTTTAGGTTTGATGTTATTTTTTGATGTCCCTCTATATGATCATCAGAGAAGATGCCTAATTGCCCAGGAAATCCTTTACCGACCGCTTGAACATGTGAAGCACAGGTCATTACTAAACCAAATTGTCCTTTGGCTCTCATTGTCAACCAATGCAATTCTTCATCGGAAAGACGACCGTCTTCAAAACTTTGTTGATTTGTCATTGGCGCTAACATGAATCGGTTTTTCATAGTTGCTCCGCATTGAAATTGAAGGGGTGAATCAGGTGAGTTCATTATTAAAATTGATTGATTGATTGATTGATTGATTGATTGATGTCATGCTATTACTTCTTTCGCTTTCTTGAACGATTCCATTTGGCTGTCATGACCATAGCGTGTTGCGGCGATTGCACATAAAAAAGGAACTATAAGTGGACCAATAATAGGTATAAGCATGACTATGCTGGTAAAAACGCCAAAGACCGTTGAGGCACCAAAATGGCTTTGAATACATTTGGCACTTTCATTTATTGAGAACCCAAATTGTTCTAGGTAATTATCTAAAAATGCAAACCCTAGATAGTAGCCATAAATCAAAAACATGATGATGTCCTTTAAAAAACCTGTACCAGTAATACCACAAATAATTGAAATCAAGATATACATGATCAGACCGTATACCCATTTACGTCCCATAACTTTGATCATCCTAATTTGTGCATTCTTGAATTCCTTAAACTCTAACACCTTATTTTTATTTTTCAAAATATTGTTTGTTCTTACAGCAAAATGAAAAATCAATACTTCTAAAAAAATCAAGAGTAGAAATTTCAAACTACCTGAAAAAAGGGGTTTATGTTTTTCTCCCTTTAGTTCACTTTTCTCTTCTTGCAGTTCTTCGATTTCCTCTTCTAGATCCTCAATTTCTTCTTCATCCGTACTATTAGCAATAGCTTCTTCAATTGCTTTTATGCCTTCATCAAAACCTTCAACATTAATATCAATATCAATACTTTGTTCCTTTTTTGGAATAAAGTAATCGTGAATGTTATTATAAAGCGTGTAAGTAAATAAACTAGCAACTACGATTGAAAAGACTAATACCCATTTGTGATCCCAAAATCCTTTCCAGAGTTGGTGCTTTAGAATAAAAGCAGGTGTGTCAAGTATAATTTTAAAGGCTTCAGGTATTTGAGACAAGCCTTTTGAAACATCAATATGTGAGAAGTCAAATTTCATTCGATCTTTTTGTTGTTATCGTAAAACTACTTTTTTCTAGTCAAAACAACATAGATTTTAACATTAAATTTCAATCGAATAAAAATTTAAATTATTCCTATAGTCCTTTGAAATAATAAAGGCCAATGGGTACAATGAGTAGTAAAAGCAAGATTAAACTAAGAAAAACGCTTAACCATTTTTGCCAATTGGAAGGTTCCTTTTTTATAAAGCTGTTTATAGTCATAACAATTCCAAGTATAGAAAATAGTTGAGTGATTCTAGTTGAAATTAGTAGTGGCCAATCAACAATTAAATGTTCAACGTTTAACTGATCTAACATAAGGTTACAAACACATACAAAACTACCCCCTGCTATTATTGCAAAAAAAATAGACAGCTTTGTAAACTTTGAGTTTTGGATTGGCTTCTCTATTTCATCAATTATTTCGTCCATATCTTTATATTCAGTTCTTTGCGTTTTAGTAATCATGTTTATCTTTTACATTTCTTCAAAAATCCAAAGCTTTAAATTATCCTCCTCTTGAAGGGTGTTGCCCCACATTCTAGTCGTCTTGCCCAAGCCCATATAAGCTTTATTGCCAATAACGAAACTCACTCCTCTGTGCATTCCTCGGTAGCCATAATCGTTTTCACGTTCAATTAAATTAATATAACTATCCCAAGCATCATAATTCGTTTGATAAGTATACAAATTTTCTCGACTAATGCCCTCTTCATTGACGCCCATCCCCATATAAAATCTACCATTCAGATAGAAACCTACTCCGTTATTTCTGTCGTCTCCATTTATTTGTGCAGAGATTGGTATGTTGTGATCTTCTTTCCAATGCCAATCATTATCCGTTGTTGTAAAGAGTTGAACTTGTTCATTATTCACAACAATGACTGTATCTACTCCATTCGAAATGACTTGATAATCATCACCATCATTTTTAAATGCATTTTCGGTATCAACGATTGACCAAGTATCAGTAGTAGGATCATATCTGGTCAAACTTGTCCAACGACTTTGAATATAGCCATAGTCATCAAAGGCAAATGCTGCAGATACATCGACAACAATTCCATCTATATAATTTTCGCAACGACTAATGGCAGACCACGTATCTGTTGAAGGATCGTAGGCCCAAAAATTATCATCCTCTTGCGTATGAGCACCTAATAGATTTAGTCCGACGTAGCCAATACCATCAATTACAAAGCTTACAGGATTTTGACAAGTAACAGCCATAGATGCCTTTTGTGTCCAAGTATCGGTTTCAGGATCATACATCCAAAGTTTTTCGGAAGCACCACCTGTTATGTATGCTTTTCCATCTATTACAAATGAAGTCGCATCTAATAATTGTCCACCTGGGAAAAGCGAAGACGTAGACCATTTTCCTTTTTTGGTATAAATTTGACTCGTCTCAGAAATAAACAATTCATCATTGAATTGAACATATGCTTTGTAGTAATACACTTCATTTGGATCTAATTCTAATTCATCCGATAAAAAGGCATTTGGTAAAATGGTATACTCGCTCACATAGTCGGCATCAATTCCTTCAAATTCATTTTTGGCTACAGCAAATCCATATTTTTGAATACCATTAGCTAGATCATCAAAATTTAAAATCTGAGCACTAAGTCCAACCGTTTTGGAAATAGGAGAAAAGACTGGTAATTCATCAAAGACTGGAGTAAGCGTCTGAGTTGGCGCAGGCACGTCATCATCGCCACATGAAATACACAAAACAAGAAGTATAAAAAAAGAAAATCGAAAAATATTTTCACTAAAAATCATTTTGTTTTTTTTGATTATTCAATTTCAAAAATCATATCATCAGAACGTTGTTGTTCTGAACTTGGGCATTGGTAATATAAGTTTCTAAAGATAAAAATATCTCCTGATTGAGCCTTTTGTATCAAGCTTAAATTTTTCTCTTCAAATCTTCCACCTTTATTTTTGGCTCTATCGACTTTGTTGTTTGTTCTGATTCTAATGATTTCAAAGTTTAGTACTTTACATTTGGCATCAAAGCCACAACATTCGACATAAGCTATAATTCCTATTTGTGATTTGAATTCAGCCGAAGGTATTTTAGCTTCTGTATTTGCTTTATATCTAGAAAGCCTACAAACGGCTTCCAATGGTTTTACCTTGAGTACCTTTCTTACTTTCGTACCATTTATTTCTATATAAAACTCTACAACTCCTATACTATCAGGACGAATCATAAATTTACCATATTCTTGTTCTACTTTTAACTCAATAGGTTCTTTATCTTCCAAATATCGACTTGGTGTAATTAAATAAGCAGCTATCTGTTCTACTGTAATAGGTACTTGTTGCAAAGCTACAATCGAAATACTATTATTTATGCCAGCAATTAAATCATTACCATTTTCGGTTTGAATTAAAACGGATTCATGCACTTGACTAGTAATACAACTGATTGCTGAAAAATAAAAGAATACTGTTAGCCATAATTTCATCTGTTAAGTTTTTTACTTTTTGCAAAAAAAACATCCATACCTGCTAAGCGTAGTATGCAACTACGCTTTTATATTTCGCTGTTTTTAACAGCACCTTTTACACAATGCTAAAATAGGATCGGCTTAAGCATCTCCTCGTGTGCCTGCCTGCCGGCAGGCAGGTTTAAAAACTATTTAAGCATGAACGTTTCATCTTTTACTTTTTGCAAAAAATAAATCGCTGGAGATACTCATAGGTTCACTTTTGAGTGAACCTATGAGACTACTTCGATTGACCAAATCAATAATAAATCCTATTGTTTTTCTGACCGGTTCACTAGAGTGCCCCGATCAGTATTGCTCCGATGATCAAGTCTGTTGATATTGATTTGCTTTTGCACTTTAATTATTACCTTGTGAGCCTATTGCTTAGTCATAGATATTTCATCTTGTATACCATTTTTAATAATTGAAAATAAATGACTCTTTTTCTTTGTTATTTAATAAAACATTAATATGAATCGTTTCAACTTACTTTTAATAATAACGTTAATTAGCTTCTTTTCTTGTGAGGTCAAAAATGAAACCAAAAGCGATACTGCTACTTCTACCAAGTCCAGTACAAAAGCTGAAGCTGAAGCTGCTCCAGCTATCCAACAATTAATCACTCGATATTATTCGGTAAAGGTAGTAAATGGGAATCCTGTAAAAGACACTTTAATGGAATGTTTTCATTGCAATCAATCAAGAATTTACAACAAGAAAGGAAAAGAATTAGAACTTCGTTACTATAAATCTAATATGAAAGATACTTATGGTAATGATGTGTATACTTATAATGAAGATGGTCATAAAACTGGTTCATCTTTTTATGAAAAAGATTCGCTTACTACCATTTATAAGTATGAATTAGATGATGAACATCGAATAAAAATAGGTAAAGCTTTTGATCCTAAATCCGACACTCTACTCTATGGTTATAATAACATTTACAGCGACAAAGGATTTCATGTGGAAACGGCAAACATCAATGCAAAAGATGAGGTCTACGAATATTATAGACGAGTATTTAATAAAAAAGGAGTTCCTCTTTTTGAAAACATAGAAGACTTAGATGATAAACCTACTTTCAAAGTACGGTATGAATATCGTCCAGAGGCTGATAGTTCTTGGGTCGAACAATTGACTTATTATAATGATGTTTTGAAAGAAATACGAGTGCGAGAACGAGTTCCTTTCAGCAAAAAATAAGGCCCGATGTTGCATAACATCAGGCCTCCTATATTTATAAACGAATCATTTCAACATTATTTTTTCTTTGACATTTTTTCTTTCTTTTTTTGGTAGTGAGTGTTTTGTAAGTGTGTTTTGTTTTTGTTTGTTTGTTTTTCAATAACCGCTTCGCTTTATTTTGTGATTGCAATATCGCCAGAGAAGACTTCAACCTCTCCATCTGTAAATTCGATCTCTGCAACAAATACATAAACATCTTGCGTCATTTTCTTACCTTTATAAGTACCATCCCATCCAAAAGAAGGATCATTTACTTGAGCATTATTCGTTAAAAATAATAACTGTCCCCAACGGTCAAATACTTTAAAGTTCTTGACAGAGCTTACGTTATTGTCTCCAAAAATCATAAAAATATCGTTATTGCCATCAGCATTAGGAGTAAACGCATTTGGAATAAATACGTCTCTTTTTGGAATAACTTTTACTACTACTTCATCGGTAAATATACAACCAGATGCCGTAGTTGCTGTAACTAAATAAGTAGTCGTTTGTCCAGGTGTAGCAATAGGATCTTGACAATCAGAACAGCTTAGGCTTTCAGCGTTTGACCACTCAAAGCTTAAACCAGCAACGCCATTTGTTACTGCTTCTAATTTAATGTCTTCGCCTTGTGTAATAGTGAATAAATCACCAGCATCAATTAATACATCATCTTGTCTAGCAATTTCGAATGTAGCCTCAACCGTACAACCCGCTTCGTTCTCAATACGAACTTGGTAAAGACCTTCAACAAGATTTCTAACGGTATCAGTAGTTCCGACTAGTACATTTTTTTCAGTAGTCCAAGTGTAGGTGAATTCTTCATTAACGTTAGCAATAAAAGCCGTTCCGTTTTGACCATTACAGTCAGCATAAGACGCAATTACATCATTGATAGAAGGTAAATCAGCAGGTGTGATTTCTGTTTCTAAAGTAGCTGTACATCCATAAGCATCTGTAACAATTAATTCATAAATTCCAGTAGTAATTTCTGTAAGAATTGCAATAGTATCATTTGTGTTCCATGCGTAAGTATAAGGTGCAACTCCTCCGATAGCTTCTACTTCAATCATTCCAAGTTCGCCATTGCAACCTATATTTTCTTGTTCTAGCAATTCAACAGTTAAGTTAGAAACATTCATTTCGATTGCATTCGAAATAGCTGTATTAGAAAGAAGACATGCACTGTTGTCAGAAGTTGTAACAATACAAGTTACTTCTTGACCATCTGTTAAATCGCTTGTTGTAAAATCAGATAAATTTTCACCAACGTATTCATCATCAATTCTCCATTGGTAGCTTGGGTTAGCACCTAAGTTTTCGCCAGTAGCAATAAACGACACTTGCTCTCCTGGACATAAAACAGTAGTACTTTCCACAATTGTTACGGTTGGTTCTACAGACCCCATAACGCTTAAAGTAATTGGCTCAGCTTCGACTGAAGCTTGTGTTGCACAATCATCAATTAGTGTAACAATACAAGTAACTTCTTGGCCATCATTAGGAATAAAAGAAAAGATAGGATCATTATTTCCTACATTTAAACCATCTATCTGCCATTGAAAGATAGGACCAGAACCAAGATCATAACCCATTGCGATAAAGTTAACTTCTTCGCCATCGCATACAGCATTTTGATCGGCTTGGATTGCAAGAGCAGGGTTTAACATCGTCGTAATGTTGATTGCTACTGTAGCTGAATTGATTGTGTTTGTTGTTGTACATAGCGCATCGCTCGTAAGGATGCAGTAAATGTTTTGTCCCGCATTGAGGTTAGGTGTTGTAAAGGTAGGATCATTTGTTCCAACATCTACCCCATTCATTTTCCATTGATAAGACGGATTATTTCCTTCGTTCGTTACATTAGCAACGAAACTTACTTGACCACCCGCACAAATATTGGTAGTCGTAGGAATGATTTCGATAGTAGGACTAAGGATATTAGTCACTTCCATTGCGATTGCGTTTGTAGTAATTTCTTGTGAAGTTGAACAATCATTCTCAAAAGTAATTATACAGTTTACTACATCTGCATCATTTAAAATTGAAGTTTCAAAGGTATTTCCGATTTCGTTGTTTACATCAACAGCATTAATTTGCCATTGGTATCTAAAATTTGAGTTATCATTTTCTTCATTAATATTCGCCATAAATTTTGCTACAGTGTTTTCACAAACTACTTGGTTATCGACAGCAATAGAAACTACTGGATCATTAAAAGCAAGAGTTCCCATGTATACTTCATTAGATATAAAGTCAGTAAGTGTTCCTGCAATTTCTGTATTCATTACGCAAGTAACCACATCGTTTGCTTGTAAATCATTAGCTACAAAAACAACTGAATTTGCGTTTGCAATTGGATTATCATTTACGAACCATTGGT
Source organism: Saprospiraceae bacterium (assembly GCA_020630735.1). Taxonomy (GTDB): domain Bacteria; phylum Bacteroidota; class Bacteroidia; order Chitinophagales; family Saprospiraceae; genus JAHDIP01. Next base: position 20,560 of record JAHDIP010000053.1, read on the forward strand.
ATGTAGCCTCACCAACTAAGTTATCTACTTGAGCAGTAAAAGTAACTGCAGCGCCAGGACAAGGAGCAATCTCAGAAGCAGAAATACTGATAGATGGATCTAACAAAACTTGTCTAATTAAAGCGTTTAAGATATTAATAATTAATTCGTCATTAGCTGATGTTCTGATCCAATCTTGATCAGTAGTTGTCATTAATTTTCCGAAAGCAGTATTCATAGGTGTAAAAGAAAATCCATAATTATTATCATTATTAGCAATAATTGGTTCTACATTTTCTCCTCCATTGCCATAAGCGCCAAACCAAAAAGAATTTAATTCATCTACTTCGTGTACACCATTAGCAGCACTATTTAAAACTTGCATTGGCGCAATGTCTCCACCTTCTTGTCCTAACCATGCAAACTCTCCACCTAAATTTTCTATAATAGAATCAAAGGCCTTATTAGTGGTTAAGTTTAATAAGTATTCTGTTTGTAAAAAAACAGAACCACCATTTTCGATAAATTCTTGGATAACATCTCTTCTGTTGTCAGGAAGTATAATAAGTCCAGAAGAAACAATAAGTATATCTATATTAAGTAAGTTGTTGATATCGTCGAGATGTGTTTGAGGAAAGATAGCTGCTTCGAATCCTAATGCCATTGAAGCGGCTTGCCACTTTTCGTCCATCTTATGTAATGGATTGATAGACTGGCTTTCTATTATACAAACATTGGTAGCAAACGTAAATGAAATACAAAAAATGTAGATTACCCCTAATAGGCTTAGTTTGGTTAAATTCATGGCTAAATGATTCGATTACCGAGGGGAAGTCGTTTAAAAAATGTCAGTGAGGGGAGAAGTCGTCGTTTATAAAAAGAGAGTGGAAGTGTTTTATTGAATTTGTATTTCAAATATACGCTCGAAAGTGATTCAAGTCAAGCCTTTTTAAAAATATCAAGCAGGTAAGATCATTTAGTGTGACAGGATAAAAGACTAAAAAGTAGACAAGAATGTATTTATTCCTAGCGACTTGCTAAAATAAATATATTATGATACTAAATACCAATTTAAATTTGAATGTAATACCAAATGTGAAAAAAGCATGACTTCGGACGAAATCTGCGTCTACAAAATTATATGAGTAAGACTTGAAGTTTCTTTGAAAGGAAAAAGTACAAATTCAATAAAACAATTGAGGAAACGACCCCTCGGTAATATCATTTTTAAAGCCAATTACCTAAGTGCAATCTCTATGCCAATACACTTTTCTATCCCCCATTTTTTCTAACCATCATTTTTTATGATTTTTCATCGTTCCCCAAATACAGTAAATACAATGCTTATTACAATTATAATTATCTGTTTAAAATGGTTTAAAAAAATTTAACACCTACCCTAAAGGTGGTAGATACTATATTTTAACGCAATACAAAACCTATTTTTAGCAATGGGCGAGCAATCCATATATCGTAATCTATTTTGATTTCTTGACCTAGTACATCTTCTGAGTACTGAGTTCCTTCCGTTTTTTGAGAGAAGAAGCCAAGTGCAAGTTGGAACTTAGACATTTTCCGAGAAGAAAAAGTCACCCCTATTCCATTTTGAATATTGATACCATTAGTATGCACATCTCTACCATCCGTCAATTCAGAAATACCTTGTGCTAAACGACTATACAGAAAAATACGTTTTCGAGTATTCGTAATATAGTATTTAGCATTTATTCCAATAGAGGTAAATTGTGTGTCAATATCAAAACCACTTATAATAACTTCATTATTTTCAAAGCCAACATTAACTCCTACAGATAATCGATCATTAATTCGATAGTTCAACAACATTTCAATATGAGAAGAAAATCCATCTCCATCTATAGCCGAAGAGGAAGACATCGAACCATAGAATCCACTCAACATATGAAATTTACCATTTTGGTACAATAGAATATCTTCCGCATACAACATACGTTTAATCTCAGACCGATAAATAGTCATCTCGGAATCATTGATTTCCATTTTAATTTTATCGTCATCTTCTTCAATAATATCTCCTATATATATAGAACCATTTTTTAGATAAATTATAGATTTATCTATTGGTCGGTTATCTTGTGCATTTGATTGTGTTGTCAGAAAACAAATTAAGATAAAAAAATACCATCTAAATTTAAATACATTTTTTATTATCATTAAAAGGTGGACTTTGGTGAGGAATGAGTGTGGTGCTTTTGTAAAAAAGAAGGAGGCAACAATACCTTGCTGTCTCCTTCTTTGTATATCGATCACAAATGATTAATAATTAATAGACCCTTGTAGAGATAAATTTAAATCTGAGTCTACACTATATTCATTTAATTCATTCTCTCCTGTAACAAGAATAAGCTCAGGATTTGTTGGATGCTGAATCACATCATATGCTACAATTGATTCATCATCGCTCAACAGTTCTGGCTTTTCACGATTACTTACATCAAAAATCTTTAAGCCATTAGTTCCTTCACCAACATATAAATAATCATTGATCAATGCCATACCAAATGGGCTATCCATTTCTATTTCAGATGTTTGATTCGGATTACTTACATTTTGAACATTTAAAGTAATAAGAGCATTGATATCATTTCCACAATCAGAAAAGTCGGCAGTACGTAGAGTGATATATGCAACATCGCCATCAGGTAAAACAGGATCACAAGCAGTAGCATGCACAAATGTTACATTATGATATGGGCTTTGAGGGTTAGAAATATCGTATATATCCATTGAAGAACGAGAACCGATAAATAGTTTATTTTCGTAAGGGAAGATTGTTTCCATATTAAATGGTAAAGCCATATAATTGGGGCCTACTGCTTTAAAGTCTCCATTCGAATCATCAACTATAGCCATTTTGCTCGCACCAATTAGATAAACGTGCTCTTTAGAATAGGCTATTCGATTGACCGTTCCGTTTTTATTAGTCGTGCCAGAAAAAGAAGCAGGAATAATTGACTTAGGAATAATATTATTGGCAAAATCGTAGTATACGTATTGACCGTCGTTTATTTCTGCCATCAAATTACTATTTTCATCTACTTCTTTAGTTACTTCGGTAAAACTAAAGCCAACCAAACTTTCTCCTTTATCATTTTTAATGTCTTCAATGTCTTGAAAAATTCCTTTTGCACGAGCTACTAATTCAACATTGTGGATATTAGAAATATCAATTTTCAGCATATCGTTATAGCTCTCTGCATACATCGTATTTCCGTCGATAATAAATTCTTGATTGCCTGGAATATTGATAAAATGACTTGGCGTAGGGTTCGTCACATCTGTATTGTCTATTACATGAATGCCTTCTTTTTCTTCGCCGATTAATATAAAATCGTCTCCTAAATAAATCTTCCCAGGATTATCTATAGCCCTTGCTTCTTCATTTAGAGGTTCAGCGCGAATGGCATCCATATCGGCATACAGCGCAGCGGCTTCTTGGTAAGTAACAGTTAATGTGCCTTTATCTTTTGTACAAGAAAAAATACTTAAGGCAAAAACAACAAGCAACAACAAATTGATTTTTTTCATTTTAACGTTTTTATTTTAAGATTCAAGAATATGAACTTGATAAATAAACTCATCATCAGTAGTAATATTTTTTAGCAAACTCGCTTTAACATAATTTACGTAAGCTTTTGGCTAAGGGTTGGGTGAGCATAAAAATAAAATCATATCTTATCGTACAATAGCAACATCTCCTTTTATAATAGAAACCGATCCATCTACATATTCTACAATAGCATACCAAGCAAAGACTCCATTATTCTGAAGTTTGCCGCGAAACATTCCATTCCATCCATGCGAAGAATCATTTACTACTGAATCGAAACTTTCAAATACTTTATTGCCCCAACGATTATAAATATGAAATTCATTTACCTTGATTCCATCTTTTCCTTGGATAAAAAATAAATCGTTAAAACCATCTTGGTTCGGTGTAAAAACATTAGGCACATAAATTCCTTCTTCTCGCAAAACGTCTATTCGCAGTTGGTCTGATGCAGTGCAGCCAAATAGATCAGTAATGGTCAAGGTATATTCAGAATCGACAAAAGGGCGAGCATAAGGTGTTGGACAGATGGTACAATTCAAAGAAGAGTCTGGTGTTTCTTCCCACAAATAACTTACATTAAATTCTGAAACGTAAGGTTCAAGCAATACACTATCGCCAAGGATAAGTTCAATATCCTCTCCTAATTCCACCTCAAGTAAAGGTGCTTGAAAAACGTCAAAAGTATCGATGATCGTAAAACAACCTACATCGGTAATTACGGTATACATCCCCGCAGTTGAAACGGTTAAACTTGCATCTGTAGAACCATCGCTCCACTCATAAGACATACCTTCAAAACTAGGAATCAACTCTAGTGTTCCTTCTCCACAAATACTATCTACTCGATTAGTAGGATCTTGCGAAACAGGTAGTACGGTTAATAAAGTAGAGTCCTGTTGGAAGATCGTTCTTGGATTATCCGATATCGTAAAAGTTCCTAGACCTAGAGGCAAGTTATCTACACGGGCTTGGTTTTTATAAATACCTTCTGCTTCTTCGCTCACTTCAACTTTCACAATTATACTGTCGATTCCTAATGGGATCGTCATGTCTGTAATGGTGATTTCGTTGGTACCAATCGGATCAACCACATTGCCTGTATAAGGATTACGAATGATTTCTGTAATCGTCAATTCAGGTGGCATAAGGTCTTGAAAATTAATACCCGTTTGTTCGATTCCTGAACTATTGGCGATGGTGAAGACATATTCTACTTCCGTACATGGTGTTGTTATTTCTGGGTTAACAGTTTTGTTCAATCGAACAGTATACGGACATGAACATCCATCATTACCAGAAGCTTCTGGTCCAGAGGTTACCAATACAGAAGTACCATTATTTTTATTGAAACGAAAAAATTTAGCTTGAAAATCATCTCCCTCAGCTGCCCCATAACCGAATAATGTTCCGAAAGCATCAAAAAACATAGCCCCAATATTGTAAGCTACATTGCCAGCAGGAAAGGTGGTATCATCCACAACACCTGTATTATAATCGAAGGTAACAAGTCGTTGCGCTTCTCGATCATTTCCGTATAAAATTCCTGTGATAGGGTCGAAAGCAATATCTGCACAATTTATTTCTGGCGTACCTCCTGTAGAAGTTGTAATAAGCGGAATGGTATTGATAGAATAGTCATCTAAATTCAACATGACAATTTCTACATCGTATTTTTCAGGTTGTAGGGTTTTTCCTAAAATAACCATATGACTTCCATCTGGCGTAATCGCACCAGCTACATACAAATGACTTGTATTTAATCCTGCAATAGTGGTAAGATAAGTCGCAGCTCCTGAATTATCAATACGATAAAAGTCAAAACTTAATGGATCGAGTCCATAGATAAAGTTGTCTGTAATTCGATAGCCAATAGAATTGATAGTAGCACCAGATGCTCCAACAGGTAAGGAAGTAAATTCTACATTTCCTGCTGCATTAATCGTCACTCTAAAAAAGACGCTTTGTTGGTCAGTTTCTGATAAGGAAAGATAAAAATTACCATCACAAATAAATTGCTGACTACGACCAAAAAATGGAAGTAAAAATAGAAAACATAGAAAATACAGTAGAATTCGCAGCTTTAGCATTTGTCTTGTATTATAAAGACCAAAATTATATATTTTTTTTGATTATTTACAAGAGATTAGTAATCTTTTACATATAATTCTAGCTGAGCATACACTTCTACCATCGACTTCGGACAACGAATACAGGTTTTCAACTGATCATTTTTTCGAGCATCATTTGGAAAGATGATAATTTGATGCTGTTTAGCTGTCTTTAGTTTTGTTTTAAAAGTATTTAAAAATTCGGTAGAAACGATTACATTTCCTTCAAATGTATCAGAGATAAATATAGCCTCATTAAATAAAAGTATTGTTTTCTTTTTTAGGCGCTTATAAAAAGCATTGGGATAATGTAGTGTCAATCCTTTGTCTGAAAACTCTTTGGCTTTGAAAATACCTATAGGCAATTCAGGAGTAATATCCACTTTTTCCTCCAATACTTTTTCTTTTTTATTTGCTTCGGTAGTTGCCCAAAGCTCTAGTTTGTTTTCTTTTTTAAACAAAAGTAAAGCTAGATTTTCATAAGGCTTAGCTGAAAGTTCTTTTGTTGGTTTAGGAGCTACAACTTCAGGTTGTTGTGAAGGCAATTCGTTTCCTTTCGTATCTTGCTCTGCTTCACAAGCTACCAATAATAAATATGCCAGTATTAATGTCCAATATCTAATCACACACAACGTTACAGTTTTAATGGGACATTACAAAATAGGAATGAGGTCAGTTGTATGTATAGATATTTTTTTCAAAAACCTTTCTGACAACCACTACTTACTCATATCAAAAAAGACACCTACTGAGTAAGAAGGTCGAGCGGCAATAATCTCTCCTCGAAAAGCTCCAGCTGCAGAAGCTGAAATACCAAACTTTTTAGTAATGTAATAATTCGTTTCAAAACCGATCCCTACAAATTCGGTATTGTTTGCAAAGAGACTAGTGCTAGTAACCGTCTCAGCAGTATCACCATTTTTTAAGGATTCTACTGCATCTAGCTTTGCGACTAACCATAGCTTTTTATTGATCAAGCCAACACCTGCTTCTACACCATATCTAAATTCTTCTGAGTAGCCATTCGTTCGATTATTGAAACCAACATAAGTACTCATATAAAGTGAGGTATTTTTGACCGAAAATCCACCACCCGCATCAATCTTTATCATCTGATTAAATTCTCCATCGCCTGTTTGCAAATTGCCCTGTGTGCCACCTCCCGTTTTACCAGTTGGAAGACCTAAAATTAAAGTAGCAGATAGAGGAAGTTTAGCTCCTTCTTTTGTCAGACCATATTTCAAACCGACATCAATATCACCAATAGTATTGATGGCTTCACCAGGAATCAATACTTCTTTAGTTGTATTCGACACTAGGTTATTCATATAATTTCGACTCAATAATGGGGCATTTAGTATACCTGTAAAACGATCTGTCAAGCCATATTCTGCATATAAAGAGGTATTAAAAACACCTGTTGTTACATTTGGATCAATAAGGCCGGTATCTGTATAATGCTGGTCAAAAACGACCCACCATTCTGATAACTTAAAGTAACCGAATCCTTTCTTTTGCGGCCAAGGACCACCAGCAAAAAGGGTAGACAAAGAAAAAGACAGTAGGACTATAGAAAAGATTATTTTTTTCACAATGATATTATTTATGAGGTTTTCTATTTTGTTTTATTGAATTTCACCATCACCAACTTTCACATTGAATGGCTTGCAGAAATATAGAATATAGCTGTAATCATTAAATCCAACACCTGGGATTGTATAGGAATGCGCACCTGAGAAAACTTCTACCATACCTATTTCGTATGCACCACTAATGGAATTTGCATTATTGGACAAATAAACATATAGCCCTGGCAATGCAGTAGAAGCAACATAGTTGTCACCAAATTCGAGCACCACTTCATCGTCTATCAAACTATACGTAAAGTCGCCTGATAAAGCATAAGACGATGTCGTTGCTATTTCGCCATTAATAACAAGTGGCGAACTCGTTGTAGTTTCTCCTACAGCGATCAGCAAATCATCTCTAAGCACACCTTCACCATTATTGTATTGAGCTGTGATCGTAGAAACACCTAATTGAAGACCTTCGATCAGACCATTTTCTGTAATACTTATAACACTTGAATTAGAACTGCTCCAAGTAACATCAGCTTCCTCTTCTCGTCCAATATTATTTAAATATTTGCTTTCGAGTTGGAAGGTCGTATTGATAGCTAGGGTATCAATGTTTGAAGTGATCCTCAAGATCGGATCAACTTCGTCATCTATAAAATCGTCTTGTATACAAGCACTAAAAAAGATTAAGAGCAAGAGTGAAAAGAATTTGATTTTCATTTTATTTTCTTATTTCAGTATTAAAAAAAAGGAGTCTTTTCTTGTAAAAAATAGAAGTTATTTAATTAATAATCAAGAAAAGACTCCTAAAATTATAACCCATAATAATCTGAAGAATCGATAAATTTTATGCATGACTTTCTTCTGCTTCCAATACTGAAGCAAGAGGAAAATCAATTTCAAAATCGGTTAGGTTATGGATATAGTTACTGATGATTTTATCACCTATTATAATCACCACATCTATCATATTTACTTCGGTATATCCTGCATCAAAAAACGCTTGTTTAGCAATTGGAGTTGCCTTTCCTTTATTCGACGCAGTAGACAATGTAAAACGAGCTAAGGCATCTAATTTTGTATCGAACGATGCGCTACCTTGCCTAATTTCTAAAATTTGCTCTTCTGTAAAACCATTCATTTTTCCTAAAACCGAATGTGCAGATTGACAGTAACGACATCCATTATGCTGGCTTACTACTAAATTTATTACTTCACGTTCTTTAGCTTTTAAACTAGACTTTCTATTCTGTAATGCTAGATAATCAGCAAGCGCGGTTTCGTTTTTAGCAAAGTAAGCATAAAGGTTTGGCACAAAACCTAATCCTTTTTCTAATTGATCAAAAATTGCTTGGTTGTTAGCAGTTACTTCTTCTCTTGTCGGGACATTAAATTTTTCCATTTTTATAAAATTTTACTTTGTTAATTAATTGATAATACAAAGATGATGGAAAAGTAGAGAGTTGGGTTAGTTCGTTATTCCCGTTGGTTTATCAATTTTTCCCTTTAGAAAAAATTTATTTATAATCTCTAAAATCAGAAGGTGAAGTAGCTTCATGTTTTTTAAAAAAGCGGCTAAATGATTGGATATCATTAAAGCCTATTTCGTAGCCTATTTCTGAAATTGACTTCTCTGTATAGCGCAATAAACGCCTAGCTTCAAGCATTCTTCTTTCTTGAATATATTGCAACGGTGATTTTTTATCTAGTTTTTTAAATAAGTTGGAAACCGTTTTCGGCGATTTATTTAATACTTCTGCATATTCAGCAACCGTATGTTTTTCTCTAAAATGAACATCTACCAAAAAATTAAATTCCCTAAAAATATTAACTTGTTGACTATCCAATTCTTGATAAGATTCTTGGCTTTTATAAATTCTAGTGCAAAGGATTAATACTCTTTTTAGCATTGTTTGCAACATCTCTAATTGTAGACCATCTTTTGCTTCCATCTCCAAATAAATCATTTTCCATACAGCACCGAGTATTTCAATATCCTTATCTGAAAGATTTAGGATAGGTAAATTAGACGAGCCAAAGTATAGTACACCTTTACAGCCTATTTCTTGATCATGATCCAGAATACAGTAAAAAGGTTTATTGAAACGCAATAGTTGTAGGGTACCTATGCGATTAATTTCAAGGTTATGAAATTCGTTTAGACAAACAATTTGATTTTTATGGAAAGTGTGACGGACTGCATCTACTGTTAGTTGATGTTCCCCTTCTCCAAACCAAAGAAGAGATAATTCGTCTTTTTTAGATTGTTGAAGAATCTCTTGATTCTTGTCTGTAATTTCAACGATTTCGAAGTACTCATTCGTTTTACCGTAGTATTTCATCTGTTTAAAATTTTACTTTAAGTCCAAAAACAACCCAATCTGCTAAGCGTAGTTTGCAACTACGCTTCACTATTTCGCTGTTTCTAACAGCACCTTTTGCACGATGCTAAAAGAATGATTCGTTTTAATCATTCCTCTGTGTGCCTGCCTGCCGGCAGGCAGGTTTAAACCTTAATCATGGACGTTTCATCTGTTTAATATTTTCTTTTTGTCCAAAAAACAAC
>JAHDIP010000054.1 GCA_020630735.1 Saprospiraceae bacterium
GAATGACTATTTCATCTTGGTAAGTTCCATCTGACCGTTAGGAAAAATAAATATAAACAGATGAAATATCTCGTAATTGTATTTATTTTTTTACCACAATTTACTTTCTGTCAAAACAGTTTTCCAATAGATTTCAATAGCCTGAGTATACATCCTATTGAACACACTCAGGTCAATGATTTAGATTATTATTACATAGAAAAAGGAGAAGGCGAGACTATTTTTTTCCTACATGGATTTCCAGATTTAGCTGGTACCTGGGATGAAACAATTAGCGAATTATCAAAAAACTATCGCTGTATTGCTCCTTTTTTAAGAGGCTACTACCCTACCTCTATTCCTAAAAACGGAGACTATTCTTCTAAAACTATTGCTAACGATATTGTACAATTGGCTGAACAGCTAGGTATTGACACCTACTATATAGTTGGTCAAGATTGGGGTGCTTCGGTTTCCTATTCTGTTGCGAATTTAGCGCCTAAGAAAGTAAAAAAATTAACAACTATCGCCATAGGTCATCCCAGGGCTTTAAAATTAACACCTAAGTTACTTTTCTTTGGAAGGCATTTTATTAAGTTTCGAAATAAAAAACGTGCGGTAAAATATACTCGTAAAAATAACTTTGCTTATCTCGACAAATTATACAAACGTTGGTCACCTGACTGGACAGCTTATCAAGAAACAAGCGAACAAATAAAACAGACTTTTAGTCTACCTGGAAGATTGGAGGCTGCTCTAGGCTATTATTGGTCTTTCTTTGATGAACGGAATAATATAGAAAATCAGAAATTTTATCAACAACATCCACAAATGCCGTTTCTTTTTGTTGGAGGGTTAAACGATGGAGGTGTTTCTATAAAAATGGTGGATAGAATGAAAGAACAAATGCCTGATAACTGTGAAACGATTATCTATAATGAGGCTGGTCATTTTTTACATCGCGAAATGCCCCAACGATTTATTAGTGATTTAAAGAATTTTCTGAGACAAAAGACAGAATAGCGAAGATTTCAAACACCAATTTAGGTGAATCTTGGGTTGGATAAATAAGGTTTTTATTCTATCGAACTTTTGTTTAATTCATAAAAAAAGCCCAAATTCAATGAAGAATTTAGGCTTTGGGTGGAAGACCGGATTCGAACCGGCGGCCCTCGGTACCACAAACCGATGCTCTAACCAACTGAGCTACAACCACCATACTTTGCTAAAAATGCATTTTTCAACAATGCATATCTTTTAAAGCGATGCAAAGATAAAAAAGTTCCTAAAAGGGAAAAATTCTTTTATACTTTTTTTTATAACTATTATTTTTTTTCAACTGGATCAGCTTTCAGCGTGAATTTACGGGTAACTGGATTTAATGGTGCATCGACCAATTTTCCATCTTTATCAACCAAACTTAAGGTTATTTGATTTTCGCCTAATGGCAAACGATCTACATAGTATGGTTGCCAATACTTCAATAAATGCTCTTCTCCGTTAATATCAGCTTTTACAAAATAATCGGTACCTATTTCTACATTTGCCACATAAAAGTCAAGCATAATACGTTTTGTGTTTTCCAATCCTACATAAGTACCTTTTGGGCGACTATAAAAAAGCATAGGCTCTGGAAACTTGCTAATGGATGCAATCGAACCATTTTTCACTTCCATATATCGAGCAACATGAGCTTTATCAGTCTTAATACTTTCGTGGTATGAACGAGAGAGGAATGCTAAAAAATGGTGGCCACCATCAGGAATATCCATATCGAAAGACGATTCGTATTTTGCCGCATAGGGTCCGTTATCTACAATAATGTGTAGATGTTGACCTTTGGCAGAATTCGCACACATTTTTCGAGGCGCATCAGTTGTTTGATCACCTAATTTGTAAGAATCTCCGCCAATTTTAAAGTCAAATTTTCCATTTTTATAATCCATAGAAGTAATTTCAGCATCTTCGAATTCTGGAGAAGGTGTAAAAGGTGTTACTCTGTATTTAGTTTTAGCAGGTTTAGTCTCTTCTTTTGCAGCAATTTTGTCTGTTGCCACACTATTATCAGCGGTAGTTGTATCACTTGTACATGACAAACATAAACTAATGACTAAAAAGGAAAATAAGATGAATCGCATAAGAAAAATATTTTATTGATTTTTAGTTAATTTTTCGCTAAATAATGGATATTAGAATCCATTTTCATATTAAAAACGTTACCATTTTAGATAGATTTTTTTAATCCGATAAAGGTAACAAAATAGTTTTAAGGTATGAAGCCTATTCTATATATGTTTTGAAGCAAAATCATCCAGTGATGAATAAAGTAACTGAATTAAAAGTAGAAGGAATGACTTGTAACAGCTGTGCAGCAAGTCTTTGCCGATTTTTAGAGAAAAAAGGGTTTGAAGATGTTTATGTCAACTACGCTACAAATGAAGTCCGTTACCAGCAAGGTGTAGCGAGCGCAACATTAGATGATGTGCATAAAGGTATCTCAGGACTAGGCTTTCATGTAGTTGGAACCGCAAAAAAACAAGATTGGTGGACGATCGAACGAAAATTACTTATCGCTGGGCTTTTTACTTTACCGCTATTTTTGGAACACATTTTTATGATGTTTGGAGCAAACTCATTTCTTCATAATCCATATGTCCAATTAGCACTCTGTTTTCCAGTATTTTGCATCGGTGTGTGGCATTTTGGGCGTTCAGCTTGGCATTCTTTGCACGTAGGTGCTCCCAATATGGATGTCTTAATTTTTATAGGAAGTACAGCGGCTTTTATTTATAGTCTGATTGGTACATACTTACAAGATCCCACTTATATCTTTTATGAAACATCAGCCACGATCATTACACTTGTTCTGCTAGGTAATTGGATCGAAAAAAGAGCTGTTGACCAAACAACTACGGCTATTTCGGAATTGACAAAACTACAAGAAGAAACAGCTCTAAAGTTGATGCCTTCTGGAAAAATAGAGCGGGTATCTATCGAAACGATTATGCCAGGAGATTTGGTACAAATTAATGAAGGAGATAGCGTACCGCTTGATGGTGAAATAATGTCGGGTGAGGCATTGGTGGATGAATCGATGTTGACAGGTGAAAGTATTCCTGTCGCCAAAAAGAAAGGTGATACACTTATTGGAGCATCAATTATAAAAAGTGGCCATCTCAAAATCTGGGTAACTGCAACAGGAAAAGAAACGGTATTAGGACAAATGATAGAGTTGGTAAAAACGGCTCAACAGGAAAAGCCTTCTATTCAACGATTAGGTGATAAAATCAGTGCTATTTTTGTACCTGTTGTGTTAGTTATAGCCCTACTCACATTATTGCTTTCCTTTTTCGTTTTTGATGTGCCGTTTCGAAATGCTTTGATGAATAGTATAGCGGTATTGGTTATTTCTTGCCCATGTGCTATGGGTTTAGCCACTCCTACGGCCGTAATGGTTGGGGTAGGTCGAGTAGCTCGTAATGGTATTTTGATCAAAGGTGGACAAACATTGGAAACCTTTGCAGATATCAAAAAAATAGTTTTTGACAAAACGGGTACCTTAACAACTGGAGACTTTCAGCTTAAAAACATACAATGCTATTCAGGTTCGGAACAAGAAGTAAAAGCTATTATTTATCAGTTAGAACAACGTTCTTCACATCCTATTGCTCAATCATTATTAGCAACTATTGAGATAGATGAACCTATAACCAAATTGAAAAAGATAAAAGAACTTAAAGGTTTTGGGATGACTGGAGAGGATGAAACTGGAAATATTTACCGTTTAGGCAATTTTGAAGCAGATAACAAGGCTACGGATGCAAAGCATTCAATTTATCTCACAAAAAATGGCGAATTGATAGCAGGAATAGACATTGAAGATCAACTCAAGCCAAATGCAAAAGCTATGATTGACTATTTGAATAAGGAAGGAGTTGAAACTGTCCTTTTGAGTGGCGATAAAGAAGAGAATGTCGTAGCAGTTGCCCAAAAATTAGGTATTAAAGAATATTACGCTGGGCAAAAACCACAAGAAAAACTACAAAAATTAGCAGATTTTACAGCAACCGAAACAACTGCAATGGTAGGCGATGGAATCAATGACGCACCTGCCCTAGCTAAAGCCACCATAGGCGTATCGCTTAGTGATGCATCAAAAGCAGCTATCCAATCTGCTCAAATCGTATTGCTCAACGGTAAATTAGAAGCCCTCTCTAAAGCATTGGCTATCAGTAAACACACCTTATTGACGATCAAGCAAAACTTATTTTGGGCTTTTGCTTACAATATCATAGCCATTCCTATTGCAGCAATGGGTTTTCTGCATCCGATGTGGGGCGCCTTGTTCATGGCTTTTTCAGATGTGGTAGTAATTGGCAATTCTATACGCTTAAAATCAAAAAAAATAGATTAATTTTATTTTTTTTTACAAAATGGTTTCATTTTTGCAAAAAGAAATTTACATTTGCATTCGCTTTTAGCAAAAGACATAAAATGATATGTTTTACTAAGCGTATAAACTGGAGGAGTGGCAGAGCTGGTTGAATGCACTAGTCTTGAAAACTAGCGTGCGTGAAAGCGTACCGGGGGTTCGAATCCCTCCTCCTCCGCTCAAAGCCTTGTAACAATATTTGTTGCAAGGCTTTTTTAGTTTTTAGCGGAAAAATAGATTCAAAATGATTTCATTTGGCTAATAAAAGATTAACCTTATTCGGTCGGAGACCGACTTATAAGATGCAGTAGTCAGAGACTACTGCTAGCATTGCTTTGTGGAGTTTGCAAGTCCACTAGAATATTAATCGGTCTCTGATCGAAATAGTCTGTTTTATACTGAAACCAAAGTGGTTTTAGGATTATCAAACGATTAAAGCTACTGAGAATCAAAGGATAGCAACCAATGATGATCCTTAAACTGAATACCAGTAGGTATATAAACCAAATGAAATCATTTTGCTCCGAAAAATAACATAGAGATGAATGAACAAATCTTAGATGTTGAAGAAGAAGAACAACAAAAGTCTCATTCTAAGATATCTTTTCGTTGGTTCTTATTCAGTATATTTTGCTTATCAGCAATGGTACTAAATGCAATACTACGATTCAAGTTGCCTGAGTCTATCATTAATTTTTCTTCTTATTGGTTTACATGTCTTATGATAATCTCACCTTTTGTAGGTTTATTCTACGCAATTAGAAGTATATCTAACAAAGAAAAAAATGATTGCCAAAAGATAATAGGTATGACAGGCAATTCGATAGCAGTATCCATTCTTCTTTACAATTTATTTAATCTTCTGTCAGGGTAAATTAGAGTATCAAGTTTCTTTATCAATCCTAAATTTACAATCTTAGACATTCTTTTTATTGAAAAGTCTTGTTCTATTTATTCTAATGAACAATAAAATTTTGCAATGTATAGAAATGTTGATAAAGAGGATTTTGAGGTTTAGCCTTACTATTGGCAAAAGTATTAACAATCAAAACAAAGATAAACTGAAAAACACCTTGAGTATTACCTGATTGAAAAAAGCGTTTCATGCGACTATAAGCAGTGTCGAAAAGTAGTTTTTTACCAATTACTTTACTCATTCGTTTGGCTGCAGTACTCAAATTGGTGCTTTGAGCTGCCAGAATGCAGGTACATATTAGTAATAATTGGCTTAGTTTTTTCTCTGTGATAACTGGAATTTGCGATTGCAGTTCTCTGGAATTTTCAAATTCTATCATGGCGAAAAGACGATTTGGTGATTGTTCTTTTTCGCCTTTTTTTTTGCCATTTACGTTCCAACTTTTTGGAACGCTATCATATTACCATTTTTTATTGTTCATTAGAATATGTTCTATTAAAAAATCCATTAATGCCTTATACTTTCCAATAAATGATCAAATAATATATAAAACGGTATAGATATCTTGATAACTTTGAGTTTTTCTACATCTAAAGTTCAGCTTATGAAGATTTCTTATATCCTATCTATCTCGTTTTTAATTTCTTTTCAAGCTTTTACCTTTGGTCAAAGCTTTAATACAATATCTTCTGGAGATATTGAAAATGCTCAAACCTGGGAAAATGGGATGTTGCCTCCATTTATTGTAGATGGTAATAATCTAGAAATACCTAGTCATGTAGAACTAAATATTTATCATGAGCTGTCGACTACTAAATCGGAAGTGATAAACAAAGGGATTGTTCATATTTCATATGATGAATATGATAATCCTACAATCCATTGGAGAAACTTTGGCAATATGGACTTCACTGGATGGAGTCCTGATTTGGGTAGCTTCATTAACGAACAATCTGGTAAAGTGCTTTTTTTACATAACTTTTCTTTTTGTCAACATACTGGATGTGGATCAGAGAATTTTGGTACTATGTATGTGAATACCTGCCTCTCTAATATCTGTGCTTATGATTCAGCATCGAGATTTATAAATCACAAAGGTGCAGAAATCATTATCTGTGAAGATGGTTATATAGAAAATTATTGGAGATTACCTAGTGCTGGTTCGATTGAGAATTTAGTTTTTATAAACAATGGAATTATACGATCGGATGAAGATAGTCCTTCTCAAGGATTCATTAACAGTGGCAATGATTTTTTCAATAATAACCCAAATAGTATGGGTACATTTACAGGAAATGATCTTGTAACAGAACCTCAAATAGATTGTATCTCTGAACTTCCCGATATCAAAACAGTAATGACTAGCCAAACGAGTATCCAAGAAGTAAAAATATTTCCTAATCCTTCAACAGGTATGCTATTCATTGATTCATCTCTAAAATTTGATAATTTAAACATTATTAATTCTCTAGGGCAAATTGAAAAAAGTGTTTCCTTTCAAGATGCTCAAAATGGATTAAACCTCGATTTAAAAACAGGCGTATTCATTATTCAGTTGATAAAGGACTCGACTGTTCTTGTGAATAAAAAAATAGTCTTTATTGAGCAATAAGGATTACTCATTTAAACATTATCACTAAATAAGATGGGGCTTTTTTATGAACCTTTTCGATCTTTCATTTACTAAAACTAAATATCTCCTACTTTTAAGCCCTATCTTATTTACATCAATTAGAACGTCTTGTTTCTTCATCATTACCGAATTTACGTTCTCGTACATTGATTTTATTATTGCCAAAATCGTAGGTCATCGAAAGTCTTAGATATCTTCTGCTATAATTCATACCGAAATTGACCTCTACCTCATTGACTTCAGATAAGGAATTATTGAGACTTCCTGTATCTAAAATATCTTTTGCAAATAGTGCAAGTTTTAGTTTTTTATTGAATAGACTTTTCTTGATACCAATATCAACTCCATATCATTGACCTGTTGAATTTAATCCTCTATTTTGTCTAGGTACATACGAGCGATACGGTTAATAAATTGATTCAAAAAAAATATAAAAAAAATTGCCCCATTTTATGGAATCGCAAAATTTTATGCGTCTTTATTAATAGAAGACCTTATTTATTAAACTAAAGTTCCAAATTATGAAAATGCTACTATTTCCTTTCCTACTCTTGATCAGCTATTCTACAACATTTGCACAGCAAAGGGATACACTTTCTATTGAAGAAGCCAAAGACCGCATTGGCGAGAATGTGCTTATCAAAGTGAATATTGTCGATGTTTATTCACCTGCTTCTAAAAATAACAAAATTACTTTTTTAAATCACACTGATGCTCATGACACGATTATGAGTTTTCCCATTTACAAAAAACATTACAAACGATTTAAAAACAAGTATTTGTATGAAGGCAAAACGGTTTTAATAAAAGGGAAGGTAAAACGATATAAATCTAAAAGTAGAGGAATTTATTTATCTGAAATTCAAATCAAGTCACCAAGTCAAATTACGATACTCGAAGAATAGATTTTTTTCTTAAAACGAATGTTATTCTTTGGATTTAAAACACTATTATTGCAAGAAAAAAATGAAATACATAACACTACTTTCTCTTTGCTTTTGTCATTTCACCATTTTTGGACAAGAGATAACACTTAAAAACAATTTAGGTGAATACATTTTGAATACTGATGGCTACTATGAGGTATATGCTGGAGAGGTGAGCGAAAAAGATGGGCAACCTTGTTGTCAGGGTACTCGTGTTTGGGGCTACATAAATCAGGAGACTTCGGATAGTATTGGGATCAATGCAAAAAATGTTGTTATCTACCAAAATATTGACGAGGTAGAGTTAACCACTATAACTAATCCTACAAAAGATTATAGCCATATGATGGTATCAAAAAATGATATTTATTCTATAACTTATTTTAAATCTGAAAAACATAAAAAACGTAAAAGTGCCTTTATTGGAGTAGGCATTAGTTTGTTATTTACAGGTATCGTTACGGCTGCTAATTATTTTGTAGTGAGCAAGTCTGATAATAGAAGGAACTTATTATATTCTGGTGCAGCTCAATTTGGTATTGGTGTCGGATTTTTGATTGCTGCAAAAAGAAAGCAATACAAATTTAAAGATGCAGATAATCCTTGGCGATTCAAATAATGGAATATGAGGCTACTTTTTTTTTCACTAAGTTTACTTCTATTGATATCCTGTAAAGAAAATGTTCCTGTCAATAATCAACCGTCAAAACCTGAAAAGTCAGGTTTTGCAGAGGCAGCTTGGAAAGGTAGAAAAGTATATACACATCCAAGGGATTCAACATTTGAAATCGTCGTCTGGAATAAAAATAGTACGTACAATCTTAACATAAAGTTCTCCCCTTCATCAGATTTTCAAGAGCAAATTCTAAAGACAAAAGAAACGCTTGCAAAAATGGAATCTGAACTTCCACTACAACAAATAGAGGTAGTTGACTTTTTTGTAATGAATCATAAACAGTTTTTTGATGAGGTTTTGAACATCAAAGAAATTGAAGACAATATCATTCAAAATGAAAAAGAAAATAAAGGATGGATCGACTTTGCAGTCGTAGAAAATCATATCCATAAATCTGGATTACTTGATAAATTTGCTTCTATATTTCAAACTTACCGATTACAGGTAGAACGTTACAGCACCCAAAAATGTATGTACAAAAGAAATAAAAAAAAGGAAATTGAAATGTCTTGTCCAGAGATAATTATTAAAATGAAGAAAACGGACTAATTTATAAAGCTGCTTGCTTACCAATCAATTACTTCATTATTTTTGCATCTTTCTGCTCCTAAAAACGTTTTAACAAACAGAATTTCAAGGATAATTTTATATTATTCTCATTCTTACGTACCTTCGAATCCAAAACTTTCCCAATTTAGCCACTTTTCATTCAATAAAATACAGAACAATAATGCTTATACTTCATCCATTAGAAACAGACTATTCTTATCTCGACAAAGAATCTGAAGAAATCATGCAGTCAACTATTGCTTGGTTTGAGGCGAAAGGAAAACACAAATTGACGGACGATGATCGCAATTTTGTGTGGTATGCTGACTTCCTTGCCTTTGTAAAAGAAAATAAAATATTTGCTAAACTGATGACACCAACGGGCTATGGCTCTAGCGACCAAGCTCAATGGAATACAGCTCGTATTGCTGCCTTTACTGAAATTTGTGGTTTCTACGGGCTATGCTATTGGTATACTTATCAAGTGTCTTCTCTTGGATTGGGACCTATTTGGATGAGTGATAACGAAACTGTAAAAAAACGTGCAGCTCAATTATTGGACGAAGGTCATATCTTTGCCTTTGGTCTTTCTGAAAAGGAACATGGAGCAGATATCTATTCGAGTGACATGACGTTGACCAAAAATGCTGATGGATCTTATACTGCGAATGGTGGCAAGTATTATATCGGTAATGGTAATAAGGCAGGAATGGTTTCTGTATTTGGCTTACAAGCAGAGAATAAAGAACACGTTTGTTTTGTTGTCGATTCTCAACATCCAAATTATCATCTGATCAAAAACGTGGTGAATAGTCAGTCGTATGTTTCTCAATTTGAATTGAAGGACTACCCTATTGCTGAATCAGATATTTTGCATAAAGGACGTGATGCTTGGGATGCTGCTCTAAATACAGTCAACATCAATAAATACAATTTGGGTTGGGCAACTATTGGTATTTGTTCTCATGCAATGTATGAAGCGATCAATCACGCTTCGCACAGAAATCTATATGGCAAATTCGTTACAGACTTTCCTCATATCAAAGCTTTGTTTGTAAGAGCTTATACAAGATTAGTAGCTACTCGATTGTTTACTTTCCGTGCCACCGATTATATGCGTTCTGCTTCGGCTGAAGATCGCCGATATTTGTTGTATAATCCACTAGTAAAAATGAAAGTGACAACAGAGGGCGAACATATCGTGAATGACCTTTGGGATGTAATTGCTGCAAAAGGCTTTGAGCGAGATATGTATTTTAACATGGCAGCAAGGGACATCAGAGCCTTGCCAAAACTTGAAGGAACAGTTCACGTAAATATGGCATTAATCATTAAATTTATGCCGAATTACTTTTTCAATCCTGCGGAATATCCAGAAATTGCTCAGCGATATGATGCTGTACAGGATGATTTCATGTTTGCGCAAGGACCAACAAAAGGCTTATCTAAAATTCAATTCCACGATTATAAAGCAGCTTATGCTGCTTATGATTTACCAAATGTAAATTTATTTGTAGAGCAAATTGATGTCCTTAAAGAAACATTGATGATGGCTGGACCTACGCCTGAACAACAAAAGGATATTGATTTCTTATTGAGTGTTGGAGAATTGTTTACGCTAGTAGTTTATGGTCAATTGATTCTTGAAAATGCTAAAATTTGGAAATTGAACAACGATCTTGTTGATCAGATATTCGAAGTATTTGTTGGTGACTTTTCTAAATTTGCTTTACAGATTTATAGCAAGCCTTCTAGCACAGAGAAGCAAACAGAATATGCTTTAAAGATGATTAAAAAACCTATTGCTGATACCGAACGTACAACTCGTATTTGGAAAGAACAGGTGTATGCCTTGAAAGATACTTACGAAATGGCGAAAGAAGGCAGAGCTTTGGTGGCTAATTAATATTAAACAATTGATTGATTTATTAATCATTGATTATTAGTTCGTTTTAACAAAAAAGAGTGCTTGGATTTGAAAAAATCTAAGCACTCTTTTTTTTGTTTGTAAGGAATTTATCTTATTCTTTGATTAATTTTTGTTTGATTAATTCTTGACCATTGTCCAGCGTAATAACATATACACCAGGGAAAAATGCGCCCATTTCAACACTCAATGCATTTTGATTTTCTTGTGCATTGATAAAGGTTTGTAAAACACGTTGTCCCATTAGATTGTAAACATTTACCTCTACATCTGTTTCATAATCACTATTGAATACAACTGTTAATTGGTCTCTAACAGGTTGAGGATATACACTTGCAATATCAAATCCGCTTTTCGCCTCCCGCTCAACAGCCACTATTTCAGAACGATCTTCTGAACCATCTAAATCGATAGTAACTAATCGGTAGTATGACATTTGTGCTGGACTCTTATCCATAAATTGATATTGTGCACCAGCTTGTAATGTACCTTCGGCATCCACATTTCCTATAGTTGTCCAACCTTTCTTTCCATCAAGCGAACGCTCAATATCAAAAGAAAGCACGCCAGCTTCAGAAGCTGTTTTCCAAGACACGACATTCATTTTGTCATCCGCCTCAGCCTCAAAAGTACTTAACTCAGCAGGTAACACTACGATATCTGAATACGCACAAATTGTCCAAGCTTCATTCTCATCATTAAGGTATTCCCAGACTCTTACTAATACTGTATTACCAGGTACTAAATTTGTTAAAGCGATCAGAGAAGATACCCCTACTCCTCCATCATCATCACAAGCAAGACTTGTTCCACCACAACCATCAAAAGCCTCCATAACGGTATCCATGTCTCCTCCCGTTTCAATGGTTACTTCACCATTATCAGGTACAACTATTGAATACCATACATCTTTAGCAGCATCACCTCCACCAGTAGTACAAGTAGTGCCAGCTTCATAAGTAGCAAGTCCTACATCAGCACCAGCTACAGGAGCAGCACAAGCAGTACCAGACTCTACAGCCAAAGGAGCAGGTGTAGCACAGTCATTATTAGCTGGAGCAGCAGGAGGAACTACACAGGCTGCATCAAACTCTATAGATTCATATGCTTCGGTTGCACAAGTAACAGAGCCATCTGAATTTATATAGACACTAGCACATTCATCAGCACCACACGTAACAACAACAGTAGTTACATCTCCTGAAGCGCCATAACCACTGTATGCTTGAGTTCCGCCAGAACCGGAGCCTGCGGCACCACAAAATACTTGTAATTCATCCCAAGTATTTTCTACTTGTCCAGCAGTAAAAGTAAGTTCAATTGCATTACCAGCATCAGGGCAAATGTCTATTGCTAAAGGAATAAGCGTACTGGTTTGATCGTAACAAAACGGACCAAAGGAGGTACCACAATCTTGAGCAGTAGCACCAAAGCTACAAACCATTAAACAAAAAAGTAGGTAGAAAAAATTTCTCATGTTTTTAATTTTTTATATGACAATAAGGGTTAAAAGATGTCAATACATTTTTTAACGATTAATTTTTACGCTTTTAGGTAGGTCTATGTGTGTAAGAAAACTATAGTTTTAGATAACGTGCAAGTTGATTTTAATTTAGTTTAAACTAAATTAATTTGTTAGCAACGAGTAAACAAGAAGTTGCTCATTACGTTGCTCTATTCAAATACTTTTAGGGCTAGAAAGTTAACACTGTTATACGCTTTCAGTAAGTCTATGAGATAGGTGATAGGAATTAAAAGGTCTTTAATACTTAAAAGTTTGATTTACCTCTCGATAATTTTAGAAGTCTAATTCTCTCATCTGCTAGTACAGGCAGTATAAAATATTGTTTTCGAAAACAAAAACACTACTTTAGCCATGTTCTGACAAACTAAAGTTAGCAAATATTTTTCTAAAACTATAAATAAACAGATCAAAAATCAAAAGAAGCAATCAATTTTTCAGATGAATAAATAAATGAATATATACCTTATTTGTTGATGAATAATATATGCATAGCAAATAAAGTTGATTTACTCTGGATGATAAATACGTTTAGCATTCTTGAATACTTCTTTTTTATTCAAGGTCATTTTTTTTGTTTTTTGTTGTACAAATAAATCCATCTGATCTTCATAGTGCGGGCTATCCTTTTTGTTAGAAGCACCAAAACAATTGATCGTCTCTAGCTCTACCCCATCTTTTGAATACTGCACCAATTGGATATAGGATTCCCCTACATAAGATCGGTATTTCCCTTTTTTATACTTTACAGTATACATTTGTGGTATCACTTCAGGAATTCCCCAAATGGGTAGTTTCTTCTTACTCTCCGTTTTTCCCTTTCCACGCATGTGTACCTGCAATTGACCAAGCTCTATATCAATACGACCAAAATGTTTTTTCAAATGTTTTTTAGCAAAACGCAAAGCATTAGCAAATTCTTCGACGGGTAGTGAATTGTTGTAATCGACAATATTTCGTTTACGCATATACTTTAACAGGTACTGAACGGAAAGCGAAATAATAGCTGCTTGTTTATTATGTACATCTACACGACGATCCCATTTTTTTAATGCTTCGATAATATCAGCAATATCTGGATATTTTTGAGGATCAAGATGTAACATTTCTTCTAGGTTTTCTATTGATCGAGTATAAAAGGGCGAACAAGATTTTAAGTCATATTTTATTTTCTTAAAGTCTTCAAATGATACTTTTTCATATTTTTCCATCAATTCCATTATACGCATTGCACGACCTGTATTTTTTTCGAGGTGCCCCAAGGTTGGATCGTAATCGCTAGGCTTAGGATTTTCTGCTGCACAAGTACTGTAATATGGTGAGTTGTTTGTATTGAACAAATATCCGCACGATGGATTTAAGACCTGAACCAATTCTTCCAATTGTTTGAATTTAGGTTCCCACAAGTTTTCAGAAGTGTTGCCAGTTAAAACATCTTTCCATTTATACTGGGGATCACGGTCAGGAAATAAGCCATTGGATAAAAAATAAATATTGTCTTCTCGGTCTGCATAAACTGTATTGATACTAGGAATTCCTTGCATTGCTAAGGCTGACTTAAAATCATCAAAGTTTTTCGCCTTATTCATATGGTACCATTGTTCGGGAGCTTTTAAAACCATGTTGCCAGCAAAACGAATAGAGAAAAAACCATTTTTATTTTTAATCGTTGTTCCATATTTACTCCAATAGAATTTTTTCCGAATTGGAATTTTCAGAAAACCAACTTTTACCCAAGAAGTAATAGGTCTTTCTTCTAATTTTAGCCACTCACCATCAAACTTATAATGCAATTTTTTATTCGGATGCATTTCTAATTGATATACATCATTAAGGTCAGGATAGTTGAGTGTATGTGCCCAGCCTAAGTGTTCATTTGTTCCGTGTTGGGGCGTCAAACCTCCAGGTAAAAGGCTTCCCAAAAAATTCCAACCTTCTTCGCTGTTGATATGTGCTTCGTACCAAGAAAAAGGACCTTCTACAGGTTGATGAGAATTGACAGCCAAGTAAGCTTTCCCGTCAGTCGTAATCGAACTATTCATCGCAATAGCATTAGAACCTTTCACCATTGGGCTATCACCTTTTGTCAACATTTTATTATTAAAAATTCGTTCTATATCATAGCCTACATTTGCCATTAGTGACAAAATCACAACATATCCTTTTATAACATCTTTTTCATTAATTGGAAATATGGACTTGTGTAATACTTCTTTTGGATGGGTTTCCGCAAACTTATTGGCAGCCTGCACATAAGCGTTTATTATTTTTTTAAATTTGGGTGAAAAGGTTTTATTATAATCTCGTTCGACAATATCATCTGCATTGACAATATGAAATAGAAAATCAAGAATAGCTCCTTCTTTTCCTTTGACACTTCCATATTTCCCTCTAATCGCAAGCAAGGTCTGTTGCATATTTTCAAAATCATCTTCCGCAGTAGCCCAAGCCAAACCATATACTGCTTCCTCATCTGTTTTCCCATAGATATGTGGTACACCCCAGCTATCTCTGACGATGCTTATATTTTCGGTATTAATTGAAGGAAAAGATTCTTGTGCTTGTACAATAAAAGATAGTGAAAAGAATAGAATAAAAAGGGTTTTATGTCTTATGTTCATTTTTTTTGAACGCAATTTACGGATTTTTTTCTTTAGCTTTACATCTCTTTTTCAAATAACAGCGTTTAGACTACATGGGAAAATTATTGTATTATTTATTGATCAAACCATTATCACTACTACCTCTTGGAGCTCTGCATTTGCTATCTGATATTCTATACCTACTCATTTTTCATGTCATAAAATATCGCAAAAAAGTTGTAATCGAAAATATAAGAAATTCCTTTCCTGAAAAATCGGAACAGGAAGTTCTAACGATTGCTAAACAGTTTTATCGCCACTTTATGGACTTGATCGTTGAAGCCATAAAAGTATTTAGCATAACGGAAGAAGAGGTGATACGACGTTTTCGATTAACTAACCCTGAAGTGGTCGATCAATATTACGATCAAGGAAGAAGTATTATTTTTGTTGCAGGACATTATAACAATTGGGAGCATGCAGCTATTGCTTGCAATGCTCAACTAAAACACCAAACTGCAGGTATTTACGCACCACTCAAAAACCAATTTTTCAATAACTTAATTCGACAATCAAGAGAACAATTTGGTCTAGAGTTGATTCCTAAACAAGTGGTTAGAAAAACATTCAATGAGAACAAAGATCGCTTAATGGCAGTCATGTTTGGTGCAGACCAATCACCTTCTTCTAGCAAAAAAGCATACTGGACAACTTTTTTAAATCAGGATACAGCCGTCATGTTCGGGACAGAAAAATATGCTAAGGATTATGATCAACCTGTCATTTTTGGAGCAGTTAGAAAAATAAAACGAGGCTACTATGAAGCAACCTTTACTGTTTTGGAAGACGAACCTACTCAATCACCTCATGGTCATATTAGCGAACTCCATACACGTGCAATAGAAAACATGATTCTTGAAAATCCACAATATTGGTTGTGGACACATCGTCGTTGGAAACGAAAACGAGAGGAAGCTTTAAGCTAAATACTTTTAAACCATAGTTCCGTTTGACTTTTTCCATCACCAGTATAATTAATAAAAATTTCGTCGCCTGCCTCAATGGGTTGGATACACTTAATTAGAAAATCATCATTTAGAGCATCCAGTTCAACTTCTGCATTGGGTTGGTCGCTGTGATTGTATAAACAACCATAGCCAAGCGCAAAGCAAATCGCATTTTCTTTCTCTGGCCAGATAAAATAATAATCGTATAATTTGGTTTGATTGATTAACTCTAATTGTTCAGGAGGTAAAATCAAAAGTGGACAAACCTCTATGGTGTCGCCAACCGAAACATCGTGTCCTGTATATACGCCTCGTCCTCGACCTTCTGATTCTGCAATATATAATCCTGGTATGTGTAGCATTTTTTTTGTTTGTACAAATTAAATGAAAATTTAGGAATAACTTACTCCAAATTGATTATTTTCGCATTCAATATCTAAAGTAAAAAAAATTGAAGCACAACATACTTCTGATAACACCACCATTTACCCAACTTAATACGCCCTACCCTGCTACGGCTTATCTCAAGGGTTTTCTTAACACCAAAGGTATTGAATCGTATCAAGCGGATTTAGGTATCGAAGTTATTTTGAGTTTGTTTACTAAAGAAAAATTAATCGAACTTTTCCAAATCACAGAAAATAATAGCATAGAATTATCTGACAACTCCCTTCGTATTTGTGCTTTACAAAATGAATATATTAATACCATTGAACCTGTCATTACTTTTTTACAAAATAAAAATCCAACGCTTGCTCATAGTATTTGTGATCGTTCATACCTTCCTGAAGCATCTCGATTTGAGCAGCTAGAAGATTTAGAATGGGCATTTGGCACGATGGGCATTCACGACAAAGCTCGGCACTTAGCGACACTTTATTTGGAAGATTTAGGCGACTTGATTAAAGAAGTCATTGATCCGCATTTTGGTTTTTCACGCTATGCAGAACGACTTGGAAGAACAGCTACTCACTTTGATGAAATGCACCAAGCGCTGGAACAAGCTCCTTCTTTCATTGCCAAAATTCTCATCGACTTACTTAATCAAAAGATAAAAAAATACAATCCAACTGCACTTTGTATTAGTGTTCCTTTTCCAGGGAATTTATATGGAGCTTTTATTTGTGGTCAATTTGTAAAACAACATTATCCTTCTATAAAAATCATTATGGGTGGTGGCTATCCGAATACAGAGTTACGAAGCCTAAGTGATGAACGAGTGTTTAATTACATCGACTATATTTGTCTAGATGATGGGGAAGCGCCTCTTTCATTTTTGTTAGAACACCTTGAAGGTAAACGAAAAAAAGAGGACTTAAAACGAGTTTTTACGCTACATAATGGAACGGTTAATTATTTTAATGCAAGTAAGGAATTAGATGTACCTCAGCGAGAAACAGGCACACCAGATTACAGTGATTTTTTACTGAATGATTATTTGTCGGTTATCGAAATTGTCAATCCCATGCACCGACTTTGGAGCGATGGACGATGGAATAAATTGACCTTAGCACATGGTTGTTATTGGGGCAAATGTACTTTTTGTGATGTGACACTCGACTACATCAAACGCTACGAACCCTTGACAGCAGCTTTACTTTGCGACCGTATCGAGGAGATTATAGCTCAAACAAATCAACACGGTTTTCACTTTGTAGATGAAGCGGCTCCTCCTGCTCTCTTACGAGAATTGGCACTAGAAATTATCCGTCGGAAACTCACCGTTGTATGGTGGACGAATATTCGTTTTGAAAAAAACTTTACAGCTGATCTTTGTCGCTTACTCAAAGCTGCTGGTTGTATCGCTATTTCTGGTGGACTAGAAGTTGCTTCTGATCGGTTGCTAGACTTGATGAAAAAAGGGGTAACCGTTGCGCAGGTTTCGAGGGTTTCCGATAGCTTTACCCAAGCAGGTATTATGGTACATGCATACCTCATGTACGGATTCCCTACACAGACCGCTCAAGAAACCGTTGATGCGCTGGAAATGGTACGTCAACTATTTGGCTTAGGTGTTGTGCAATCTGGTTTTTGGCATCGCTTTGCCATGACAGCTCATAGTCCTGTAGGATTGGAACCTGCTGCTTATCAGGTCGTCCGTACTGGTCCCGATTTTGGCGGCTTTGCAGATAATGATTTGTATCATGATGATCCGACAGGTTGCGATCATGATTTATTTGCAGAAGGTCTTCGAAAATCTTTATTCAATTATATGCATGGTGTTGGGTTTGAGTTTGACTTATCGGAGTGGTTTGATTTTAAAACACCTAAAACAATTATAGCTCCCAATTTCATCGAAGATGCAATAGCACATCCGCCTGCTGAAAAAATCAGAGCGAATGCTTTAGTTGTTTGGTTAGGCAATCAAGCAATTACTCATTCTTTTGAAGACGAAGAAGGATACGAATTAATGGAATTTACGTTCTATAACAAAAAAGAAGATTGGAGTATGGTAATTGATGATGATATTGGTAAATGGCTATCCTCTATTTTTCCTTCACTACTCATTAGTGATCGAAAACCTTTTTCGTTTAAAGAGCTACAACAGACTTTTGAAACGGCTACAATAGAAGATACATTCGAAGAATTTATTGCATCCGAAATTTGGACAAGTTTGCGAGAAAAAGGATTGCTAGTTTTATAAAAAAAGAAGAATGCGTTTGTGGACATTTCAATCAATAAAGTCAGTTCAGGAATTAGAATCTACTGGCGAACTGTTTGTCAAATGGGATCGTTATCAAGATGATAGATGGAAAGCTGCTTACCAATGGATGTCTAAGCAGATGAAAAAAAATGGAATTGATTGTGCAGCATTTGCTCCCATCTGGGCATGGCATTCTTGTGGTGAGATAGGTGCAGCTCCTACCTTAACAGATGCACGATATTTACTCAGTGATATAGAACTAGAAAACGGGATCAAAACGATAGAATTGGAATGCCCTACTGAAATTGTTTTGCTTTCGAACTATTCTGTTTGGACTGAATTATTAGATCTTTTTCTGGTAGATAAAACTCAGCAAAAGATAGATAAAAAATTAGTCAATCAACTTTTCGACACGCAGCCTGAAAACTTTAGACCCTACGATTCTATCCAAGCTACCTTAGCTGTTCTAAAGAAGGAATGGGTAATAGACATTAGACCACTAGAGTTAAAGCCTAATGACTTTTCTTTTCCAAAAAACAAAGCTGTTTAAATTCTACAATACAATCTCTTTTGTACCAACAACTATAATCCCGTGTTGACGAAGTGTTTCTATTTTATTCGTATTATTCGTCAGCATTCGAATAGAATGCACACCTAAGTCGTTTAAGATTTTTGCTGCGCTAGAAAAATCTCTAGCATCTTTTTTAAAGCCAACAGCTTCGTAGGCATCGGCTTGTTTGACGCCAAGTCGTTTATGTCGCACGCTATTCAATAAGGCAAAGTGGCCATTTCCTTTTCCTTCTTGATCCAATAAAATAATGATGCCTTTCCCTGCTCGTTGAATCAACTGTTGAGAAACATCCATTTGTTCTTGGCAATCGCATTCGATGCTATTAAAGTAATGACCAAATATACAAGAAGAATGGACTCGACACAAAACATCTTCCGCGCCTTCAATCGTTCCCATCATAAAAGCAATAGATTCTTTTTGTCCATCGTAATACAATACTTCTCTGAACTCACCGTATTTAGTCTTTAAATTTCCTTCAGCTAATTTTACAATCATTTTATGCTTTGGTTAAAAACAAACGACCTCAATTATAAAAAGTGAGATCGTTTGAAAAATTATAAGAAAAACAAATCTTAAGCTTTGCTTATTGGATGTGTTTTAGGTAATTTCTTTGCTATAGCCGTTGTCTCTTTAGACGTCACAGGATGTCCCCAACCGCCTTTGCTTGCTCCTTTTGTAATGTCGTACACGATATTGTCATCGCCCGTTGCACTCACACCACCAGGTACATAATCTAGTCCAAGATAGTGACGAACTTTCCAAGCAATATTGTGATCAGCTCCAGAAGTATCTCCACTTACACCAATTGCTCCAACAACATTCCCTTTCTTGTTATACAAAGGTAAGCCTCCACCAAAAACATTTACACCACCAATTTTTTTACCCGTCATTGGGTCATCTGTTTTTCCATATTTCAAAGATGAGCCACCGTAGGCAACTGCTGTGTTTACAGGATTGGTTTCCATTAATCCAAATAAACTTCCTCCAGGTAATACTGCTGAATATAAATTGGCAGTTGATAAAGCTAAACCATCAAGGCTGAATGCATTGGCAGCATTTGCCTTTTGAGCAGAGATAACACGGCTTCCAGGCCATTGATCACCTCTTTTAGTTCCTGAGAAAGCGACTAATTCTACTTTCCCATCTCGGTCTACAATCGTAGCCCACATATTAAATCCAAGACCTCCATTTTTTTCGGCTACCGCTTTTTTTAATGCAGCACGTAGCTTTGCATGCGTGGTTAATTTTCCCATTTGATTAGTTGTTTAATATTTAAAGAATGCCCAAAGGTAAGAAATAAAAATGTTTTGTTATAGAGTATCTTCTGAATCCTTTTTTCAAAAGTTTTAAAATTTTTCTTTTGTCAAAAAACAACTATATCTGCTAAGTGTAGTTTTCAACTACGCTTTTTTATTTCACTGTTTTTAACAGCACTATTTGCACGATGCTAAAAAAGAAACGACTTAATCATTGTAGTCGAAGACTACAACTAGCATTTTTTTTAAAAACTATAGCGCAAGCCCAATTGAGCTTGCCAACGGCTATTTAAAGCATCAGTTTGCCAAGGTGTCCCTTGTGGATTATTAAATTGGTAAACGGGTTTATTGTTTTCGATTCCTTCAAAGTCGATGAGCTGATAAGAGGAATTTTGGACATTAGGCACATAAGATTGAAGCCCCCATTGGTAATGAAAAAGATTTAAAACATTAAGAACATCAAGTGTAATTTCTAACCGATGTGCATTTCGTTTTTCTCCTAACTTCAATTGATGTGATAAACGTAAATCTAATAAATGATTCCAAGGTGCTCGACCTCCGTTGCGTTCAGTATATTCTCCTCTTTTACTATTGAGATATTGATCATTTGAAATGTAACGATCTAATTGTTCCCATTGTTCGTCGGCAGTAATGATAATATCACCATCTGTATTTTCGATATCACTTAAGGCTATTTCTGATTGATCATTAGGCACATAAAACAAATCATTTTTTGACGAACCATCTTTATTTAGATCGCCAGCAATGGTATAAGAAAACGGAAAACCTGATCGACCTGTGTAAATTAATGCTATAGCCGTTTTTTGTTTTTCACCAAAATGGAGAGAATAATTTAAGGTCGAAACGATTCGGTGACGTACATCAAAATTGGAATACGATAGCGCAGGATTGCTTGAGTCAACTACTTGATTCCAATTAAAATTTGCCGCCATAGAATTCCGAACCCCATTCATTAAATCTTTACTTTCGCCATAAGTATACGCAAGGTTGAGATTGAGATGCTGACCAATTTTTTTACTCGCATTAGCTGTTAAAAAATAGCTATAACCTTCATCTGTATTACTCAACAAAAAGACATTGGTAAAGTTGGGATTGATTTTATTATCGGCACCAGTTTGAGTGTAATACAAGCGGTTATCGGCACCATCTAGTGAAGACTTTTCTTCATTCAAATTGATCGAACGAAACCAAATATCTGTAATCGTTTTAGAAAACATCCCATCTAAAGTCAATAAAATATCCTGTGGCAATTTGATATCTATACCCAAGCTAGATTTCCATTGTCTAGGCAGTTTAAAATCATTGTCTATTAAATTTATTTCTGTTAAGTTTGGCTGAAATTGTTGTAGGTCCGAAAGATCAGTTGTGATTGGCAATTCGCTATCAGGTTTCAAATCTACATTGCCATAATTCAACCCAGAAATGTAATGCGAGTAGGCATACCAAGCAAAAGGAATTCGACCAGTAAACAATCCTGAGCCTCCTCTAAGTTGTATCGTCTTGTCTTCATTCACAACGTACTGAAAAGCAATTCTAGGATTAATTTGAGGCACTGCACCAAAGTCATTATTAAAATGAGCAAAGGCAGGTGTATTCACAACTTTAGGATTTAGAGGTACTTTATCAGGATGCACTTGCATATCGATTCGAATACCACCACTCAACATGAAACGATCATTAAACCGATATTTGTCTTGTAAATATCCACTCAATAAAAACACTCGAAAATCTGCTGACGGATTATTTTTATTAAATTCAAAACTGTTATTGGTATAATTGTAAACTCCTCGAATACGTTTTGGACGATCAGCAAAAAAATCATCCAATGATTTGTATTCCCATCGTCCATTCCAAGCCGTTAAAAAACGATATTGAATATCATAAAAATCATTATTGGTACCGATAGTAATGGTATGTTTATTTTTATAAATTTTCAGGTTATCTGAAAGTTGAGTCGTGTTCAAGGTCAAGCCATAAACAGAAGCTTCTCGATAGGTTCCAGCAAAAATAGTATTGGCAGAGTTGTACGTAATTTCTAAATGTGGTAAGACAGGGCTATCGTAAGTTCGTTCATCATGTACGGTATTGTAACCGACCATAAGATGATTAAAAACGGTATTTCCTAATCTACTTTTAAGTTCTCCTACAAGAGAATTGGTGGTACTATTGTGGGTAAATCCTTGACTAGCAAATTTGAGAAAATTGGCGCCACGTTCTAGGTTATCCGATGAAGCACTTACATAATTATCTCGGATGGTGAGTTGATGCTTTTTACCTAAATTAAGGTCAAAGCGTAAAAAGAGTTTATCGCTTTTTCGTTCATTAAAAATTTCGCCATACGAACCAATATCAAAACCATAACGAGACAACAAGGTATCACTAATTGCCTCTGCAATAAACTCGCTAATTTGAGTTCCTGCCGAACCCGGTGCATTTAAGACGGGTTCTCGCCGCTTTGTTTTTTCATAATTCGCAAAGACAAATAATTTATTTTTCACAATCGGTGCACCTATTCTAAACCCCGTTTGAAAATCGTAATAATCTGCAATAGCTTCTCTAGACTCATCTACACTTTTCCCAGTAATCCATTGGTTTCTACCAAAAAAATAAACAGAACCTTCTACCCTATTATTTCCACTTCTCGTAACAGCATTGATACTTGCACCAGTAAAATTTCCTTGTTGCACATCGTACGGTGCTATCCCAACTTGTACCTCTTGCAATGCATCCAAACTGATTGGCTGAGTACCAGCTAATGCCCCAGGTGTGTTAGAAGCTACCGAACCAGCAGCACCACTTGCAGGCTCTTGAAAACCTAATACATCATTATTGGAAGCTCCATCTATACTCAAATTATTGTAGCGATAATTACTACCACCAAATGAACTTTGCCCACCTTGCGGACTCAGCCGAGTGACGTCTTGGATACTTCGATTTAAGGTAGGGGTCTCCTGTAAAATCTTTCCGTCTATGTTTGCTGAAAGACCTTCTTTATCATTCGAAAAAGGATCGTTTTTATCGATGGTGATTTCAACTACATCCAAGGTAGTTGTCTCTGCTTGTAATTTAATGTCTAATTGAGTTGCATTTCCTAAAGCGACATAAATATCATTTTGAGTAACATCTTGATAGCCTACAAAGGTAATTTTAAGCTGATAAGGCCCTCCAGGCTTGAGGTTGTCTAATACATATCGCCCATTATCCATAGAAAAAACACCATATTCTGTTCCTGTTGCGGTATGTATCGCTAGCACATTTGCATAAGCAATTTCCTGGCCTTCTGCATCTATGATCGTGCCTTCTATAGAGCCTGAAGTTACTTGAGCAAAGGAGAATAATGGTAATAAAATTGTGATCAATAAACCGGTCATCAAGCGACTTTTTATCATTCTTTCCACTTTTTTTTGAGATAAAATCTTTAAATTATTGATTGAACTTTTAATCATCGTATATTGGGGCGCTTGTTTTGTTTTTTACATTTAAACACAAGCTGTAAAAGTAGAAGAAAAAATATATTTCACCTGTCTTTTGCACTACATTTTTATAATATTACATCGAATGAAATTTGAGCAGTATACATTTGCACAAGAAATAAAAAAACGCTTACATAAATTAGAATTTAAGCGACCTACAGATATTCAATACAAGGCTATTCCTTCTATCCTTAAAGGGGAAGATGTATTAGCTATTGCTCAAACAGGTACTGGAAAAACAGCTGCTTTTGCTATTCCTATTTTGGATATTTTACATCAGAAAAAAAGGACAAGTAGAGCAGATGGCGTGCGTTGTATCGTTATGGTACCTACGCACGAACTAGCGATCCAAATTAGTGATGTCATCAAAAGTATTGGGCACCATACCAAAGTAAAAACCACTTGTATTTATGGCGGTGTCGATCAAGAACCTCAGATAAAAGAACTGAATAAAGGAGTCGATATCCTAGTTGCAACTCCTGGTCGAATGTTTGATCTTCGCAGCCAAGGTCATTTGCGATTAGAGCGTGTTGAGATATTAGTATTGGACGAAGCCGATCATATGCTTGACCTTGGTTTCATCAATGATATTCGAGACTTAATACGCTATCTGCCTCGAAAACGACAGACCTTATTTTTCTCAGCCACCATTAATGATAAAATAAAAAAACTAGCCTACTCTCTAGTTACCAATCCCATTCGGATACAGCTTTCTCCAAAAGATCCTGTTGCCAAAAATATTGATCACAAATTGATCTATATGGAAATGGATGATAAACGTTTTTTCTTGGAACGTGTCATTAATGAAAATCCAGATGGTAAAATATTGGTTTTTGTTCGTACAAAAGTTCGTGCTGAACGGGTAAAAAAAGCAATGGAACGTGTCGATATTTTGACTCAAACCATACACAGCGACAAAGACCAATCCGAACGAGTAAAGACAATGGCTGATTTTAAAGGTGAAGGGCTAAAGGTTTTGATCGCTACCGATATTAGTGCTAGAGGTATTCACATTGATAATGTTGATCTAGTGATCAATTACGATTTGCCAGATGTTGCTGAAAATTATGTACACCGTGTGGGTCGTACTGGTCGTGGAAAAAAACGTGGGTTCGCCTATTCCTTTTGTAGCCCTACCGAAAAAGAAATGCTTGAAGAAATTGAATCATTCATGCACAAAAGAATTACTGTCCTAGAACTCCACAATAAAGACCTCATCGAAACTCGCCTCATGACCAATGACACCTCTAATGATTGGAAGTCGCTCATTGAAGAAAATGAAAAAATTCAAGCTGCAAAGAAGAAAAAGAAAAAACGGAAAAAGAAGTAAACTATAAAGCATAAGGCTAATCTAGAAAAATATAGTGTTAGCCAAAAAAAGATTAATATTTTACTTTGAATATCAAAGTACTTTGTGTTTTATGATATTTTATTCTATCTTTGCAATACGACACCACGAATAATTGCAATATGGAAGAAACAAAGGTACACTACCATCGACCGATAGAGCTTATTGCTTGGGCAATAATGTCAGCTGCATTGGGTCAATTTTATTTTTTCATTATCAATGCTATCCCAGATAATATTGATAATAGTACTGATATTTTTTCTTTAGGAGAATACCCAGGAATAATCGAATTACTTTTATTAGCTACGATTCCATTTGGCTTATTTGTTTTTTTATGTCAATGTTATTTTTCTTTTCTAGAAGGAGAGCTTATTGAGTTGTCTATCGCCAAATCATTGCTTGCTTGGTTTTTGAACATCCCACTTTTAGCACTTTTATTCTTTCTATTTAACTTTGGATTTAATATCTGGTTGACTACTTTTGCGAGCTCTATTGTATTAGCAATTTTAACTACTCTATTTTTGGTTGGCAACGTCATTGATGTTGATAATAAATTTCAATCGTTATTTGTTACCCAATTTTTAGCAGCAGCGGCGGCAAGTTCAATTTTTGCATTTACGGATAATAATTTTGGTTTTCGAGGGTTAAGCATAGCAACGATTCCTCTATGGCAATTCTTTGCTACATTAGCTTTAGCTCCTACTCTTTTGTCTAAAACAAGTAGACCTGCAATTGTTGTGTGGAATGCTATATTGGCAATTCTTACTATAGGCTTACTCATAGCTGGTAGTTTCGATACTAGCGGTCGTCAATACAAAAACAATAAAAAAAACGCATGGAGTAAGGCGCTTGTAAATAGCGATCAAGAGAAAATTAAGCGAATGCTAGTATTTGAAGAAGTAAAAGATATATCTATACGTGATGGCTTTTATCAAGCATTCAACGCTAAGGATAAAGAAAGCATGAAAACGATCGTTGACCATGCTAAAGACTTTAATCTAGGCATCCTTGATGGCTTACTCAAAAAAGTAGAAAGCCCTGAAATGGCACAGTTTCTTATCGATCTTGGTGGTTTACCAAATATGATTCGTTTTGGAGCTTATGGTTCTAATGTACCAGCAAGTTTTATCGTTAAAGACATAGAGGTCATGAAGATTTTTTTAGAAAATGGAGTTGATGTAAATGAAGTGCATGAATTTAATGAACGCTATACAGCTTCTCTTTTACATGTAGCACTCAATAGCAAAGATACCCTCAAAGCAGCATTTTTACTAGAGCATGGTGCTGATCCTAGTTCCGTTATAAAAGAAAGAATAAATCCTAGACTGTATGAAAAGTATATCGAAAACCGATTGGAGTAATCAACTATAAAGAACATGAGTTATCCCGAATTTTCTATTCGAAATTCGGGATAACTCATATTTTTTTGAAATACCCCGCTTTACTAATAAGCTTGTATAACGAAGAGTTGTGCCATTCGTCTTGGTTTATTTTGAGGGCTTATCCATACTGTGTATGAACCATTTTTCCAATTACTCAAATCAATCATTTCCAAACTTTTTGAAACCCTAGCTATTTCTTTATAAAGCATTTGTTGACCTAAATTATTCACAATTATCAATTCGATTTTTTCAGAAAGATATTCTTCTACATTAATCGAAACATAATTTTGAGCTGGATTAGGAAATAAGCGTAATGGTTTGGTTTCTTGAATTCGATTTAAAGTAGTGCTCGGAATTACCGCTGTATAGTCTTCAATTTCTCCAAAAGAGATGACTCCACAAGGCGAAGTAGCATAACTTCCTCTCTGCATAATTATTCTTATCGTCATTGTCGATGCCGCAGCGGTGAGCGGAACATTTATTTGTGTTTGCAAAGTATGCGTGATACCATTGCCATCACTTAGATTAGTCAACGAAGCTTGTGTTAATTCATCGGCACTAAAAAAACCATCGCCATTAAAATCAATATAAATGGAAAAATATTGGTCTTCTGCAAAATAGCTAAATGTAGCATCAATTTCTAAGGCATAACTTTGACCTGGTTCGAAAAAGGCAACTTGACCTGATGTAAAATCACTATAAGGCGTTTTATTTGAACTATTGTCAATGCTTTCTAAAGTGACTCTTGAAATCCATTCTTGCCAAGGGAAGTCAGAGCTGGCTTCGCAATCAACAGGACTTGTTGTAGAAGAAATTTTATTCAAACAAAAATCATCAATGAAAAGTTTAGATGCCCCCGTCGCCTTCTGAACGCCCACTTTTAAATAAGCCGTATTAGCCGGAGCTGTCGCTTGTAGAAATATGGGATTGTATTCCGGTGAAAAAGAGTTGACATTTTTATTAGCTGTTTTATTTATTCCAACAACTTCCATTTGTTCATCTAAAAATAAAAAAACCAGTCCTGTCATTTCTGCATACGAGCCTGTCTGTTTGAGGTAAGCAGAAGCCGTAAAGATGTCACCTTCCTGAGCAGCCATTGTTTGAGAAATTGTAGCATTGCCTCCTTCTAACTTAGCGGCATAAGTATCTGCATAAGAATCGAGGCTTTCGCTTGCGAAAGACGAATGCTCCCAATCTGTTAAAAGGTTTTCAAAACCACTATTAGATATCAGATTATTTGAACAATCTACTGGATCAATTCTAACAACAGTAACTGTAAAAATGCAGGAGTTCGTTATACCAGAAGAGGAGGTACTTGTATAAATAACATCTGTACTTCCAAGAGGAAATTCTTCTCCTACTCCATGACTTGATTGAATAGTACTTCCAGGACAGCTTTGATATAGAAGACTATAATATACTGGAGTCAAATTGCTTGTTGTATATATTGTAATATCATCAGGACAACGGTAATATTCGGTTTTATCATTACTAGGATCACAATTTTCGAGTGCATCTTTTTTCGTCAAACAAATATCATCTACTTGTAAGAAACCATAACCTTCACTTTTAACAATATAAGCTAAAACATAGTATGATCCTTCAGGAGCTATTGCAGATCTTGAATAATAGTTATAATCTACTCTTTCATTGATGCTTATCGAACCATAAAAACCGACAGGCTGCCAAGTAGCAGAATAAAAAATAACTCTTAAATCAGCTTCGACTAAATGATCGGCTTGTAAATTTGCATAGGCACCAATGGTATATTCTTGTCCAGCTTCTGCTAAAAAGCTTTGACTGATACTGCCGAGTTCAAAACCACTAATTTCTATTGCATGCTCACCAGAATTAGCTTCACTGATAATAGAAACTTCTCCTTGGGTGCTCCAATTAGAAAGAGGAGTTGTACTAGATTCAAAACTAGGATTAGCTAATAAATTATTTTCACACAAATCAATTTCTTCTGCACTAATCGTTATTATAAAACTACAATACGATCGATTACCTGCTTGATCGACTCCCGTATAAGTAACGGTAGTACTACCTATAGGAAAGAAATCGCCAGATTGATAATCTGCATAAAAAGTTATGAATGAACAAGCATCGTCTACTGTAGGATTAAGCCAGTCTACAAATCGTCCACTATCGGTAGTTGTTAGTTGAATATTAGAAGGGCAATTGCTAAAAACAGGACCTGTTAAATCAGGATTACAAGGATCATTCGTATCATTCGTTTCACAAAGTTCGACATCATCTATAAGTAGACATCCGCCATTGCTTTTATAAATGTAAACATGGACATATGCTGCATTAGCCGGAGCCGTTGCAGAAAGTTCGACCTGTGTATATTCCTGATAAATAAGACCATTTACACCATCACTATTAGAATTAATTGGGCTATAGTTATTGTCTAAAAAACGGAGTCTTACTTGTGCAAAAGTTCCTATTTCCGACCACTTGACCCAAAGACTCGCATTATAGGAAGAACCTTCTGTAGTCGGCAATGCTTTCCCAATACTTCCAGAAGCATTACAAATACTCGCTGCAAGATTACCACTATAAGCATTATCACTTACTAAAGTTTCACCCATAGTTGTCCAATTTACTAGCCCACCTTCAAAATCTGGATTGATTAAAATATTGTTAGAACATTCTTCTATAATATTCGATTCACAAAGTTCGACATCATCTATAAGTAGACATCCGCCATTACTTTTGTAAATATAAATATGGACATAAGCTGCATTAACTGGAGCCGTTGCAGAAAGTTCGATCTGTGTATATTCCTGATAAGTAAAACCATTAATGCCATCACTATTAGAATCTATAGGACTATAGTTATTGTCTAAAAAACGGAGCCTTACTTGTGCATAATTTCCTAGCTCCGACCACCTGATCCAAAGACTTGCATTATAGGAAGTACCTGCAGTGGTCGGCAATGCTTTTCCAATACTTCCAGAACCCTCACAAATACTTGCTGAAAAACTACCACTATAAGCATTATCGCTTATTAAAGTTGCTCCTGTCGCTGTCCAATTATTTAGTCCATCTTCAAAATCGGGGTTGATTAAAATATTATTGGAACACTCTTCTATAAAAGTAGACCGTTTTATTTCCGAGTAGTTTTCTGCTAAAAGAGGAGTTCCTAAAGAGGATAAAAGTAAAAAAAGTACAATGATCTTATTACTGTTGATAGAGAGTAATTTTGACATGATGTTTGTTTTAATTTTTTTAAATACTGAAAGCTAAATAAAGTATAATAATTGATTGAAAATTGGAACTATTTTGTATTAAACGAATGGTATTTTTTTTAATTCAAGCAAAGAGGAAATTATCAACTTTAGGAGGGATAAAGAAGCTATTTTCTACGAAATACAACCAATTAATATACAGAAACCAAAGTGGTTCTCGGATTGTCAAACGATTAAAGCTACTGAGAATCAACCGATAGCTACCAATGATGATCCTTAA
>JAHDIP010000346.1 GCA_020630735.1 Saprospiraceae bacterium
TCTTTGATATTTCATAAAATTGCCCGACACTTGTTTGTTCATTGTTATTCAAAAAGGATAAATGTATAGTTTTTAATCTCTAAGTGAATACGTTTGATTTGAAATAAACCAAATGAAATCATTTAGAATAACACATTAAAGATACTAAAATACTCTTATAAAAAAAAGTCAGCCAATTGAATTGACTGACTTTTTTCTTTAGCATAGTAATGCATTTTTATTGCACTACAATATTTTCAGTTGCTGCCCAAGATCTATGGACATCATCGTAGTAAAGATAAGCCGAAGAGGCAGGAGCGTCAAAGGTACCAGCAAAATCGGCTTTTAGGTCGAGGTTGATGTTTTTTTGAGCTGCCGCATCAATATGTCGGTAATAGAAGACGATGTTATTCCCTACGATTTCGTAGTAAGCGATCGTTTCGTTTTTGACCATTTCGTTCAATTGTTTTGCAGAAGGAGACAAGCCAGCTGGCAAACCAATAATTGCCATTGGAGTTGCTTGTACTTTATCCGTTTTATTTGCAAGTGTAGCTGATAATCGAACAGTCTCTCCAACTTTAATGTTGGTATCTTCGAGATGCGTATTCAAGGCTAAGACACAATTAGGAGACGTTTGAGGTGTTACTGTTCGCCAGTTCACACTAATGGTGTGCGGCAATGGATATTTAGCTCCTGGATATTTGACGGCAATCGAATGCTTTCCGTTGCCAAGGTTTTTGCCCAAATCATCTAAAACAATCGTTTCGTGTTCGCCTTTTTTGTAATCATGGCTAGCTACCTTTTCGCCATCAATATAAACTTCTACGGTTCCATCTTCAGCAGTTTGTTTATTGAATTTTGATTGAGCGGTCAGTGCACGTAAAGCGGTAACGGTTGTTTGTGTACTACCAAACCTTCCAAGACCTTGACGCTGACTTCTGATACTCTTAGCCAAGTTTCTAGAACGCATGATATCAGGGGTTTCTGTTTTCAATAGGGCTAGTAATTCGAGTGCCTCTGTTTCGACAGTATAGTACTTACCTTTTGTGCCATATGTTGTGCGGTTATCTGCCTGTTCAGGAGATGTCGCATTTTCCATACTTGCTAGTACTTCAGCAGCTCTAGTGTTTTCACCATAATTATATAAGGCGTTTGCAACTAATGCTTTTTGATGTTTGCTAGAAGCCTTTAATGCTTTATTGTATGCAGCATTCAATTCTTTTTCAATACCTTCTATCTTTGCTTCACTTAGTGCATAAACGATATAGGCATCCAAAGCATTTTTATTTAGATTTCCAATCGAGTAAGCTGTTTTTGGGCTCGTTAGAAAACCACCATTCCCATCTCTACGATTAAGTAACCAAGCAGCACTTTTATCAATGATACTTTGTTCTACTTCTGGGTATACTTGCTTGAAATGAGTAAACTGCATCAGACTGAATGCGGTCAACGATTCGTTTCCTTCACCTTGACCATTTCTATGATTAAACCAATCAAAACTACCGTCAGTTGCTTGGAATTTTTTAAGGTTTTTGTAACCCATCGCAAAGTACTTTTCAGCTTTTTGCCGTACTTCTATATTATCTAATCCCGTTTCTTGCATGTATTGCATAGCGATTAGGTTTGGATAGTTTTTAGAACTTGTCTGCTCAAAACATCCAGTAGGTTGTTGCATCATACCTTCGATACCTTGTAGCACTTCTGCTAGGGTAGAAGGGTAAGCTTCTAAGACAACATCTACAGATTTATCTATTGGTTCAGAAATATCAATCTCATAAGTGGTCTCTTTATCTGTACCAGAATATGCCGTTCTTACAGGGAACCCTTTTGGTACAATAACCATTGCTTCTTCAATCTCGTCTTCGAATGCTGCGCTGTTGAAGTTGATTTTGAATAGGTCGTCTTGTCCTTCTTTTGCTACAGCAGTAACCTTATATTTCAACTTGATTGTTTGACTAGAGTGTGCTGCCATAGTAACGACCTGATCTTTAGCGTCAATAGCTTCTAGCATCCAAGGAATACTTAAATCTAATTTTCCACTTACAGTAAATTCTGTATTATTGGCTATGGTCACAGGAATTTCGATAAGATCGCCTGCAACAACTTCGACAGGAATTTTAGCTGATAAACTAAACGGCATTTGAGTATAATACCTAAATTCATTTTGTCCAATCAAACCATCTTTTGTCATTCCTTCTGCCGTAATGTTGAAAGATGTAACTGCATCAGAATTGTAAAAACTAAGTGTTGCTTTTCCTGATTCGTCTACTTCTATATTTCCGTTCCAAAAAACAGTACTTCTAAAGTCTGTTCGTTTTTTCAGTGTTTGTTTCTTTGCATATTTTGGTGCAGCAAATTCTCTTGCTCTGTAATAGACCATTGCGCCAGAAGGTCGCCCTTGATTAGCTTCATTGGCACTATCAGCATTTGTTCGCCCAGTTACTCGACGATCAGTTACTACGGCGTCTTCATTTTTAGGTAAACTTTCTTCTACCGTTTGAAAATCACTAGTAGAAGCAATACGGTTAGGTCGAGTCCATCGGATGTTTCTTGCTCTTACTTGAAAAGAAGCTCTGTTTGAAACACTCACTTGTTCTGTAGCAGTGCGAGGTCTAGCTATTTGTGGTACATCGACTGCTGCAATAAAACCATCTTGACCAACAAGTTGATATTGGATATCGCCATATTCATTAAGTTGTTTTTCTAAACGTTTATGATCTGGTGCAGAAAGAATAATAGAAGCAGGACCATCAAATAATTCGATGTTTTTATCAATTACAAACTGGCCATTAGCATTGGTTAGCATTGGTTTAGTTTGATTTTTGATAACGATTTTAGCACCACTTAAAGGTTTGCCTTCAGCATTTAATACCGTACCTGCTATGACCTTTTTTTCGGCTTTATGTTCCAATGTAGGTAATTGGTTCTCAGCAATTGCTTCCCATTTGAATCGACGCCATCCAGCAGTCATTAATAGTAAGTCGAGTGCTGTTTCTGCTTTCGCTTCTGACTGATCGAAGTAAAAAGCAGGTTCATCAATTTTTTCATTAATATCAGCTTCTAAAAGCATCCAAGAAAGCATGTTACTTGATTTGTCATCGGCATAAGAAAGTAATTGGTCGTCGACAACAGCTAGAGAAAGATTAGTAGCCATAGGTTGTCCATTGCCATCACGAACATCCAAACTTACTTCTACTTTTTCACGAGGTAAGTAAGTTGCTTTATCGGTTTTGATTTTTACTTTTAACTCTTTATCTGATTTTACGAAAGTCAATCGTTCTGCTCGGGCTACTCCATTATTATCGAACAAGGTAATTTGTGCGATACCCATCGGGAAATCTTCTACAGGAATTTCTAAAGAATTACTTCCTTTATCGACTTGAAGTGTTTTAGTAAAATGACTTTTGCCACGAACTCCAGCAATGATAGAGACTTCATCAGAACTACTAGAATGAATGTTTAGTTTAATTGTTTTTTTATCGACATCAACAACAGATAAAACGTAACCATTTGATCTGATTTGAGGAAGTTCATATTTTTTATTAATGCCACTTGGGTGAGTAACTTCAAAGGTATAACGTTCACCAGATTCGGGTGTCAATTCAAACATTCCAACACCTTTGTGATAACTATCTAAAGAAGCAACAACGTCTCCATTATTATTTCTGACATAGCCTTGAACATCGACAGGCTTACCAGCATTGTCAGATGCTTTGAAAGCAATTTGACTGGGTAGTGTAGCAATTAAATCACCTCCTTCAGGGAAAAAGGCAACGTCTATATTTTTGAGGTTAATTGGGATGGTGTGAGCAATGGATTCTGTACTTCCTTGGAAGTCAGTCATAATATTGATCAATGCATCATTTGTACCTAAGGTTTCTGGAAGCTTAAATTGAATAGCGGCTTTGCCATCGCTATTAGTTTTGTCGGTATAGGTTTTACCTTTTACTCCACCAAAAGAAACAACATAGCTAAATGATTTATTTTTGAACGCTTCATTTTCGTTGGTTTCAAACCTTACTAATGCATCTACCAAATCTCCAGCGCCATATCCTTGTCGAACAAAATCAAGATTCATTTTTAGTTTTGGAAGTACTATTTTTTGAACTTGAATTTCTTTAGTGAAAATAGCAGGATTCGGATCATTTTTTTGCCATTGCGAGTAAACCTTTACTTTGTACTGGCCACCAACGGCATTTTTAGCTAAACTAAAATCACCTTTTGCTACGCCATCTTTTGCGATCAGTTTATATTGTTGTTCGACATTTCCATTAGGAGCAATTAGCTCTGCGTGGATAATATCTGTTTTTTGGGATGGTGCAAAATTAAGACCATTGCGGACATAAGCGGTAAACCAAATGTTTTCGCCTGGTGCATAGAATGGTTTATCTAATTGAGCATAAATTCGATCTTCTGGTCGCTCTTCATTCAATATTTTTT
Source organism: Saprospiraceae bacterium (assembly GCA_020630735.1). GTDB lineage: Bacteria > Bacteroidota > Bacteroidia > Chitinophagales > Saprospiraceae > JAHDIP01. The sequence continues at coordinate 4,420 of JAHDIP010000346.1, forward strand.
CTTTCTCTAATGTATCTTGAATAAATGCACTAGAAGAAAGAACAGTCGTTTTATTAAAAAAGAAAATACTTGCAACAGCAATCGTGGCAAGTAGGGCTAGAGGTAATAAAATTTTAGGTTTCATATATACGTTTTATTTTTCATGAAACATGAATAATTAATGGATGTTTCATCTTGATGGTTTGCGAGATTGTGTAGAACAGTATAACAAAATAATAACCGATAAGGTTCCTGCAATATTGTTCTTTATAGAGTTACAGTATATAACGCTCGAATCTAGTATTTGTTTTGTTAAATGTATGTATTAAAACTATATCCGAATATCTTACTATTTAGTAAGAAAAGCAATATATATCGACAAATTGCTACATATTTTGGTCTAAATGAGACGTTTTTCTAAAACGATGAGGTGTTTACACTGGATTCCATTTTCTATAATTGGATGATCGTAGTGCTTGAGGAAGAAATTTCGTTTGATTTTAACGATCTCGAAGCCTACCTTTTGATATAGTTTGAGTTGATAAATACTAGAGTTTCCTGTTCCGATAACTAGGGTTTTATAGCCTTTCTGTTTGCTTAAGTTATTTGCATATTGAAGGAGCTCCTTCCCAAACCCTTTACCTTGAAATGCTTCTAAGATAGCGATATTTTTAATTTCTATCGAAGAACTATTGATAGGTAGTAGTACTATTACTCCAACGATTTTGTCTTTATGTTTTGCGATATAAGAACTGCCTGAAGTGGTATATTGTTCTATTAGTTTTCTTGAAGGATCAGCTAATTTTAATAGATGAAA
>JAHDIP010000055.1:0-7343 GCA_020630735.1 Saprospiraceae bacterium
GGTCATTAGCTTAAGCTTGTGCCTGTGGCACAAAGAGTGCTGTTTTAAAACTTCGACTAGCGATTTCATTTTTTTACTTAGCTTATTATTCTTTTGCAAAAATTGTCAAAGGACCAATAATGATTGCTATGAAAGAGAAAATAGTAGTATACCTACTAGTATTCGGTTTCTTTCTATCAACTAAAAATAATTCCTTTTACTAGTTTCTATTTCATCCATAAGTTGAAGGTAAGTAAGAAACGAAAATAAAGACTGTTATGCGTAAATAGCCTCTATTTTCGATTTCTTAAAATGATTATGTAATTGTTAAATCGTTTCTAATTTTTCTCATTGTTAGACAGGAGGCTTACTTGGCTCTTTTCTGAACTATTGAAGTCTATAATTTCTCCATTCGGTGATTCTATTTCATTAAGAGCAGTATTAACAATAACAAGTTTGCCTTTATTCATAATTTTTCCATAGTAGAGCAAACCGTAATTATGTGTAGTACTTCCATCAATATTTAGTTCCCCCGTTTCTGTAATTAACAACTCTGCTCCACTGTGAATCTCTAGATATGGGATTGTTGTGACTTTAGACGTTATAATCGGAAAATCGTTTGTACAGGTAGAAACATCTCGTATTATCACCGCTTCATTGGTCCAGTCAGGTATATGGTTTGTACTCCAATTGCTTGGAGTATTCCAATCATTTTCAGCACCTTTTGTGCCTCCTTTCCAATAAGTTTGAGCATGAAGTAAAGAAATACATATGTATAAAAAGACGAATAATAAGATAAGCTTTTTCATAAGCTTCAATTTTGGGGTTAATAAAAGGGCATCTATCTTATCAAATGAATTTGATAACAAAAAGTAGAAAATGGAAAAATTTGAAAGGAAAGATTAGTTTAGTTAGATTTGATGTATGCAATTTAAGTATAATATTACTTGGATACCATTTTTTGCTTATTTTTTTGTGACATGAATAAATAGGCTTATACCTACCAGTCTTCGGTTTTCGGATCATCATGGGTAGCTAAGATTTGCTTTTCAGTAGTTTTAACCGTTTGGCAATCCGAAAACCATTTTGGTTTCTGTATAACATCTACGAATGTATGGACTTTAAAATTTAATTCTTCAAACAAAAACCTTACCTTTACAAGTCAGCAGGATATAAGATAGTCATACTATGCTATCAATATCAAAACAAAAAAAATGGATTTACTTCTAGCTCACGAAGCGTTAAAAAAATACTATGGTTATGATGAGTTCCGCCCAATGCAAGCGGATATTATCAAAGCCATTTACGAAGGGAAAGATACTTTAGTACTTATGCCAACTGGTGGCGGAAAGTCTATCTGTTTCCAAATTCCAGCTATTACGATGGATGGTGTTTGCGTTGTTGTATCACCACTTATCTCATTAATGAAAGATCAAGTAGAAGGGCTTCGCTCTAATGGGATTAAAGCGGCTTTCTTGAATAGCTCTCTTTCTGCTAGAGAACAAAATGCTGTTGAAGATGATTTGTATAATGGAAATATTAAGCTTCTATATGTCTCTCCTGAAAAATTAGTGTCGCAAAGTTTTATTCCTTTATTAAAACAAGCAAAAATTAATTTATTTGCAATTGACGAAGCACATTGTATTTCATCTTGGGGACACGACTTCCGCCCTGAGTATACGAAGATGAAGTTTTTGAAAAGTCAGTTTAAAAATATACCAGTCGTAGCCTTAACAGCTACAGCCGATAAAGTAACTCGACGAGATATTGCTACTCAATTAAACTTAGATAATCCTCAAGTCTTTATTTCATCTTTTGACCGCCCCAACTTAAGTTTAAACGTTCGACCTGGTCAAAAACGAATTCAACAGATTTTAGATTTTATAAAAGCTCGACCAAATCAGTCTGGTATTATTTATTGCTTAAGCAGAAAGAACACTGAAGACTTGACAGGTAAGTTATTGAAAGAAGGTATCAAAGCAGATTTTTATCATGCTGGCTTACCTTCTGGCGAACGAGCAAAAGTGCAAGAAGAATTTATCAACGATAATGTACCTATCGTTTGTGCTACTGTCGCTTTCGGAATGGGCATCGACAAGTCTAATGTACGTTGGGTTATCCACTACAATCTTCCTAAAAACATCGAAAGTTATTACCAAGAAATTGGTCGAGCAGGACGTGATGGTTTAAAATCAGATACCTTACTTTTTTATAGTTTTAGAGATGTAACCGTCTTACGAGAGTTTATCGAAAATGGAGAAAATGCGAAACAGCGGGAGATCAAAATGTCGAAACTCGATCGTATGCAACAGTTTGCTGATTCACTCATTTGTAGACGAAAAATTTTGCTCAATTATTTTGGTGAAAACCTCGAAAAAAATTGTGGCAATTGTGATGTCTGTAATAACCCACCTCAACATTTTGATGGAACTGTTTTAGCTCAAAAAGCATTGTCTGCTGTTACGCGTCTAAAAGAACGAGTAGGTATCAGGATGTTGATTGATGTGCTTCGAGGATCAAACCGAAAAGAGATTTTTCAAAATGGCTATGATAAGATAAAAACCTATGGTGCTGGTGCTGCCAATAGTGCTAATGACTGGCAACACTTCATTAACCAAATTATCAATCTTGGTTTTTTAGAGATTGCCTACGATCAAAAAAATGTATTGCGACTCACTGAAGCGAGTAAGCCTGTTCTATTTGGACAACAAAAAGTCGAACTCGTCAAAATGGCATCGATAAAAGAACACCGAGAAACTCAAAAAGCCAAACTCAAAAAGAAAACCAAAACGCAACGGGTACGAGACGACCTCTTCGAAGTATTACGTGCGTTGCGTAAAAAGTTGGCCAGAGAACGAGGTGTACCTCCTTATTTGGTATTTACAGATGCTACACTCGAAGCAATGGCTGCCAATCGCCCAATCAATGATGAGGAGATGAAAGAAATTCCTGGTGTTGGTGAACGCAAACTTCATCTCTATGGCAATATCTTTATTGATGCGATCATTTCATTTATCAAAGAAAAATCAAGCGAAGGTCTAAAAATTCAAGGGACGACTTACTTAGTGACACATGAGTTGTATAAAGAAGGATTTAGTGTAGACGAAATTGCGACAAAGCGTAACTTAAATGTAGGTACAATTTATGCACACTTTGCTCAACTCTATGAACAAGGCCATGAAATTGACCTTACTGATTTTGTGAGTGCTTCTGAAATTCGAAAAGTAGCCGAAGCCATTCAAAAAGTAGAAGATAAAACGAAATTAAAACCTATTTTTGATTATTTAAAGGAAGAAATTCCATACCATAAAATACGATTAGTATTGGCTTACAGAAAACGTAATGTCAGTATTTAAATAAATTAAAAACGCTAAACGAATCCAATATGGCTAGCACAACCACCACCGAATTGTTTTACTGTTCTCCAAAAGAATTTTATAAAATTGTTTCTGATTACGAAAGTTATCCTGAATTTTTACCCGAAGTAAAAGAGTGTTCAATTATCGAAAAAAAGGGCAAGAAAAAACTAGTAGAATTTAAAGTAGCTGTTATCAAATCGTTTAGCTACCGTTTATGGATGACCGAAACGAAAAACAAAAAACTAGAATGGGAGTTTGAATCTGGCGATCTTTTCAAAACATCAACGGGTTCTTGGGAGTTAGAAGAAGATGAAGATGGTTTTACTTTAGCAACTTACTCAGTAGAAGGGACCTTTAAAATGTTTATTCCTGGTGCGATCACCAAAACCCTAATCAATGTAAACTTACCTAGCATGATGAAGGCTTATCACAAACGAGTAGATGAATTTTATCATGAGGAAAGTTAGTGATGGAAATAAAAACCAAAGACCAAAAAAGAAATAACTTCTATGTAGTAATGTTTTTCTTGGGTTTATTATTAATGATCTGGGAAATTACGATTTACAGAATTACTGTTATAGATTATAAGATACTATTATTACTCATTTTTTCAGTCAGCTCTATTTTTACAATTTTAGATTTCAACGCTTTTGAAAATACATTTGAGATTGAAGGTTCGAAACTAAAACTTTATTTTCTTGCATTCATACAAAATACTGTGAGCTGGGGATTTATCGCTTGTTCTACTTTAGTCTTGAGTAATTATTATCTGGCAACTGATGAAATAACTTCTACTAGACAATTTGACATTATCGACAGATCATCCATGCCTGGTCCCGAAAAAAGAAGAAGCGAAAGAAAACCTCTAATCCGAATAGACTATGATGGAAAGAGAAAAGAGTTAGTATTTCCACATGAATACTATCCCGAACTTGAAGCGTACAAAAGAGTTACCATCACTACCAAAAAAGGCTTTTGCAATTTTGATATTATAGTACAACAAAACTTGGAAAAATAGTACAATAAAAAAGGTCGCTCCTTCAATTGAAGGAGCGACCTTTTTTATTGTGATAGTTCTAAACTATTGTTTCACAAAACGAGTGATGAGCATTTCATCACCACTTTCTATACGGATAAAATAGCTTCCATTATCTAAGTCAGCAATATCCAACTCTATAGCCGTTTGATTGCTTTCTACAATTGCTGTAAGTACCTTATTTCCAATAATATTGTAAACTTCTATCATTTGATCTTGAGTAGATGCTTCTGAAAGTACGATAGAGATTTGACTAGTTGCAACTGTTGGCCAAGCATTGATCGTCTTCGCCCCTTTAACAGTAACTACCTCTACTTTACTTATTGTAGACGTACCGTCAAAATCAACTTGACGTAAGCGATAGTAATTTGCTCCTACTACTGCATCATCATGTTTAAACTGATACGTTTCTTTCGAAGTAGAAGTACCTGCACCTTTTACAAAGTCAATCTCTTTGAAATCACGACCAGTAGTGCTATGTTCAATACTAAAATATTCGTTATCTATTTCTTGAGCTGTAGCCCAATCGAGTTGAACGGTTGTTGACTTTATATATGTAACCGTAAAATCTACTAAGTCTATCGAAAGGAACTCCTCATTCGTTTCTCCAGGTGTTGCATCTAGAAAATCAATATATCCCCATGTACCACCATCAAGATCTCTAGCAATTCCATTGTCACCTCCTGATCCTACACTTACATAAGCAGCTGCATTACCTTCTATATCAGCTGTAACAACTGGGCAACCACCAGCACCAGCTGAATCTTCGCCACCATTTCCAACTCCCCCAGGATCATTTCCAGCAGAAGGAGATTCGTAAATAACACCATCTAATAAGGTACCTGTTGCATCATATAACCCGACTGCTTCTCCACTATTTGTCAACTCCATTACATTCGATCCTGTTGTACAAGCACAGGTTTCAACATCTAAATCAACTGTAGCTGTAGCATAGGTAGCTTTACCGATTACATAAAAACCGCCAGCAGGAATTGAGGTGCCATCAGGAATCTGGACAGTCCAATCTCCATCGGTAATAACCATGCAACTTGCATCACAAGCTCCTGGTCCTTCACAGTATAATTCAATCCATTCTCCAGCAGTACTGCTACCATCGTTAGGTCCATCTGGATCATATACAACTTCATTGATAATTTGCCCATAGATAGGACTTAACAATGCTAGGGTAAGAAGAAAAAGTAAGCCTTTTTTCATAGTTCTTGTTTTTAGAATGTTTTATAAATTTCTCTTAAAAAAACTTCAATAATGTGAGACTGAAGTACTATAAAAATACTAAAGTTTTTGGAAACTTTATAAACTGAAATGTCAACAATCATCATTTCATTATCAATATTTTATATTTAAATGTTTAAAAAGTTGGCTATTAGCACTTAAGTCTATCAAAACAATAGCTTTAAGTAATTGTTAATTTTATATCTGAGCTAGTAAAATCTGTTGAAATAAAAAAATAAACTAATGTGCTGTAACCTTTTGGAGGTTTAAACGACTATATCCTTGAAAACAATTAACTTTAGTTAAATGAATGATAAAAAGCAACTCGCTTTTATGACTGCTTATAATCGTTGTCATGATGCTTTTCTCCGATATTGTTCGGCTCTAGCTTATGGCAAAATGGATACTGAAGACCTTGTTCAAGATGTCTTATTATCTGCATATCATAAATTCGAACAAATAAACGACAAGGATCAATTGCTACACTACTTGATACGTGCAGCACGTAATAAGTCTATCAGCAATTGGCGCAAGAAAAAATATAGGGCTGAACTTTTAGAACAACATACCGAACGCTTGACGGCTAAAGGTGTTAATCCTGAAATAATGCTCGATATTCAATTGATGTATCGAACCCTTGATCAATTGCCTGAGGAACAAAAAGATGCCATTATTCTTTTTGAAATCTCAGGGTTCAGTATGAAAGAAATTGCCCTCATACAAAACAGTACAGAAGGTGCTATCAAAACAAAGATTAGTAGAGGTCGTAAAAAACTACGTCAGCTCTTAGAAGATGATAAAGGACCTAGCTCTACTCCTTCTATTTTTAAAAATTTTAAAAGCATCTTATTATGAAAGAGCAACCTCAAGATGATAAACTATTCGAGCAGCTGAGAGAGGTTCCTACTGAATTATCGAAGCAACACGTCGAAAAGATGATTAAAGGTTTTGCAGCTCTGCCTGCACCTCCACCAGATCCTAGTACCCAAACCTGGCTCGAACAACTATTGAATAATATTGGGTTAAATTCTATTTTGATGACTGCAGCAACCGTCGCAGTCGTAGCAGGAGCGATCTACTTATCTAGTCCTGATGAAAACCAACTGCCTTTATATACAGAGATTAATATAGATGAAAAACCGAAAACGGAAGTCGTCGTACAAGAAGATAAACTTTCAAACAGTATTAGCGAAGTGCAATCAAATGGGCACTCGCATGATCATGGTCATGCTTCATCAGAAGCTACAGCTCCTAAAACAAAACAGCCAACTGTTACTCAAGAAACAAAGCAAATCGTTAGTGAAATGAAAATGCAAGTAACCCAACACCTAGATCAATATGGCAAACCAACAGGAATTGCAGATACTACCTATATCTCTAAATCTACTTATACAAAGCCTGTAGATAAATCATTTTCAGGAAACAGTCAAGCTTCGTTGGAAGGAGAATCAATATCTGTAATCGCTGATACCATGTTTGTAGAAAGTAAAATTGAGCTACCTTCTCAAGGTACGAATAATAGTATTCACACAGATAACGGTAGAAAAAATAGTGGAACTAAAAATAATAATAGTAGTCACCTCAAGACAGAAGTGATACTTGATCCAATTCTTCCAGAATATGAGCTTATGAAAAGCCGACTCATAAATACACACGAAAAAATCGAAGTTGAGGATTTTAAGTATTCTTTAGATGCTATTCATCTGCTCGATAATAATGGTAATTTTAAAAAGAGT
>JAHDIP010000055.1:7443-30219 GCA_020630735.1 Saprospiraceae bacterium
ACAGTCGATTTTACGTTTTTATTGTAATAGCGTGATGCTCAAATATGTTTTATATTTGTAGCATCTTATTCTTTAGAACAAAAAATAAACACATGCAAACCTTAAAACTAATCGGCTCACTAGTACTTTTACTTTTGACATTTAATAGTTCTACTGCCCAAAATGATCAAAGTCCAAAAGCAATTGAAGTGAGTGACAATGAACAATGCTTTGCCAAATGCCTGATGGGAGACCAATACGAAGAACAGACTACCGAGTATTATGTTTTTACAGGCAATGCGGAAGAAGAAGAGGTTGAGCTAGAAACAGTTGTTTTGGAAGTTGCGCCACCAAAAACAGAATGGATCAAGAAAAAAGCAGATAAAAATTGTTTGTCAAAAGATCCTGATGACTGTCTTGTTTGGTGCTTGGTAGAAGTACCTGCCGAAACAGAAGAATTTAAGGTACTTAAAGACAAAACAAAATCTGACAACTATACAGTAAAAAGTTATACGGCTACTGTTTTAGTACGAAAGGGCGGCTATACAGAAGAAAAAGAAGTGCTTTGCGAACATAAAATTACTCCTGAAATCATTAAGCAAGTACGTTCTGCTTTAAAGAAAAGAGGCTATCCATCAGGTGTCAAATCTAAAAAAATAAATCCCCGATTAAAGTCTGCTTTGACAAAATATCAACAAGCAAATAAACTACCCGTTGGACAGCTTGATCTAGAGACTTTAGAAAAGTTGAATATTGAATTTTAACCCCATGTGATCTTCAAAAAATAAACACAGATATATGAAAAACTTAAAACTATTCACTCCGCTATTTATGCTACTATTTGCCTATAGTAATGCTATAGCTCAAGACAATATTGAACCAACAGTTCTTCAAGTAAACAATAGCGAAAAATGTTTTGCCGAATGCCTCATGGGTGATCAGTATGAAGAACAAACTACCGACTATTATGTTTTTACAGGCAATGCTGAAGAAGAAGTTGACCTCGAAACGGTCGTCCTAGAAGTAAAACCTAAAACGGGCAAATGGGTGAAAAAATTTAAATCTCCAGATTGTGCTGCACCAAACCCTGATGATTGCTGGGTGAAATGCTATGTAACAGAACCCGCAGTAATGGAAGAATTTAAAGTCCTTAAAGATAAAACACAATCTGATAACTATACGGTAAAAAGTCATACAGCTAAAGTCTTGGTAAAAAAAGGTGGCTACACAGAAGAAAGAGAAGTGCTTTGTACAGATAAAATCACACCTTCTGTTGTCAAACAATTACAAAAGGCATTAAAAAACATGGGATACGATTTAGGGCGTTCTACCAAAAAGCTAAATACTCGAACCAAAGAAGCCCTTACTCAATATCAAAAACGACACAAGCTCCCTGTTGGTCAGTTGGATTTGGAGACCTTGAAAAAACTAAATATCGAATTTTAAAAGGAACAGAGAGTCGGGAAACGAGAACAGGAATATATTTTAGAATATACCTAATGAAGGATCATCATTGGTAGCTATCGGTTGATTCTCAGTAGCTTTAATCCTTTGATAATCCCAAAACCACTTTGGTTTCAGTATAAAATAACTCTTCTCTGTTCATATTCTTATGCAAGTAGTAAAAAGAGAAAACCCGAATCATCAAATGAAGATTCGGGTTTTCTCTTTTTTGTACAATAAAACTAGGTCTTACGCTTTTTCTTCTTCGCCGCAGGGAATAAAACATTATTCAAAATCAAGCGATAGCCAGGTGAATTTGGATGCAAATTTAAATCCGTTTCAGGATCATTTACATAGTGGCGATAATCTTCAGGATCATGCCCACCATAAAACGTCCACGTTCCAAAACCTTGTTCGCCATGAATATAACGTGCTTCACCTGCTGGTTTGTTTTCCCCTAAAATCAATACACCAGACTTTACATGTTTTTTCACAAAAGCAGTCGTTTGTCCCATAAAGCCTTTTACGGTACGGGTATGGTTTTGCGTCAACATCGCAGGTACAGGATCCCACTTTGCCGAAAAATCAAATAAGGTAAAGTAATCCTGTTTAGGTGTTACCTTTCGACCTTTATTATGGTCAATAGTAGAGTACTCATAAATCAACGGATCTTTCATCAAAGAAAAATCTTTAAAGGCAAGCGTCTTCGAATAATCTAATTTCGATTGAGCAGTAGGATCAGGGCCATCACCATCGTACATATGATCGCAAATATCTACTCCATCAGCAGCCAAGGCAATATCGTAGGTATCTGTAGCAGAACACATCGCAAACATAAAACCTCCCCCACTCACGTAATTTTTAATTTCTTTTACAACAGCTAATTTTAGTTGCGAAACTTTTTCAAAGCCTAATGATGTTGCCAAAGACTCCATCTTTCGCACATTATCTTTGTACCAAGCCGTACTACTATACGAGCGATAAAAACGTCCATACTGCCCCGTAAAATCTTCGTGGTGCAAGTGCAACCAATCGTATTCTGCCAGTTTGCCATCCAATACATCTTTGTCATAAATGACATCATATGGAATTTCTGCATAGGTCAACACCAACGTTACCGCATCATCCCAAGGTTGAATTTTTTCACCCTTTGCATTTTCTTCTGGCGTATAAACGGCAATCTTCGGAGGCACCTCCAATTTGATCGCATCTTGGTTTACCTCAGGATTTGAAATATCACTCAAAATTTTATTGAATTGTACATCTGGAATCATCCGATAACTTACATTTCGAGTCTTACACTCTTTTTCAAAAATTGGATTATGACGGAAAGCAAAGCTTCCTCCTTCATAGTTTAATAACCAATAGGCATCCACATTTTTATCCAATACCCAATAGGTAATCCCATATGCCTTGAGGTGGTCTTTTTGATCTTCCCCCATCGGAAGCAAAATATAAGCGGCCTGCGCTTGCGAAAAACTGACCACTAATAATACGAATGCAAATAAGAATTTTTTCATTTATTTAAATTTTTATAGTATCGCTAGCTTTAGCTGGCACTTCTACCTCTGTAACAAGTATTTTCTTCAAATAAAGAATAGTTCAAAAATAAATTTACATTCTTAGCTTGCCATTTTTAAATCTAATTTCGTTTAAAAGCCTCGTGATAGCTAATGCTATCCCTACGTTTTTTGCCTTAATAGCTTCAAAAATTGCTAATCTAAGAAACGCAACTTATTTATGCACGATTCCTAAGACAGAGACTATCTCATTATTTAACGCAAAAATAGAGTAAAGGATTACTTTATACACGATTTAACAAAATTTTATGCCTAAAAGCCAGAAAAAAGCACCAAAAACCGTTATAAATACAGATTTTAAATATTAGCAATACTTTTAATAAAAATAGAAGTGCATCATATCTATACTTTTAGTAATTTGCGACTCGTTTTATAGAATGGCTACTAGATAAAGTAGTACATCTCAATAATTCGTAGAAAAACAAGTATTTTCGCAACCCAAAGCACCTATTTTACGTGCTAAACGTAGCGAAAAAGTGGTCTATCTCCACGTTGAATCATAATAGAATAGATAAAATAAAGATAATTTGGACAATATCAGTTTTCAATATCCCACTTGGTACATTATATTTTGTGTATTGCTAGGCATAGGCTTTGCCCTATTCCTCTATTTTAGAGACAAAACCTTTAAGGAAAAAGGGAATGTCATGAATTGGATTTTAGGCATTATTCGAGCGTTATTGATAACTCTGCTTAGTATGCTCTTGCTTTCGCCTTTGATCAAATCATTTATAACTGAAACCAAAAAGCCCGTCGTAGTATTAGCGCAAGATCTTTCCGAGTCGATTACTGCCGACATGAGCGAAGAGCAACTGAATAAATACAAGGCCGATTTTAATGCACTAAGTGAGAGTCTCAGCGAAGAATACGACCTCAAGCAATACGCTTTTGGTAGCAGTGTACGGGAAGGTATAGATTTCAACTTTACGGATAAAGTGAGCAACCTTTCCGAAATGCTCAAAACCTTGTACGATTTATACAGCAATCAAAATTTGGGGGCTGTTGTCTTAGCCACAGATGGTATCTATAACGAAGGATCGAATCCGATTTATGCAGGTACAAAACTAGCAGCACCAATTTATACGATTGCGCTTGGTGATACAACTGCTCAACGTGATTTGGTTGTAAAACGAGTCTTTCATAATAAGATCGCTTACCTTGGCGACAAGTTCAGCATTCAGGTTGATATAGCTGCCCAAAACTGTGCGGGTACTTCTACGAATTTACGAGTGACGAAGGTAACTGGTGGGTCTACAAAAGAGATCAAGCAGATTCCAATTAGTATCGATAAAAATGATTTTTTTACGACTAAAGAAATCATCATAGATGCTGATGTAAGTGGCGTACAACGTTATCGTATTTCGGTTAATAAAGTTGCAGACGAAATAACGACAGGTAATAATTCAAAAGAAATATTTGTAGACGTATTAGATGCTCGTCAAAAAATTCTCATTTTAGCAAATACGCCACATCCAGATATTACTGCCATCAAACAAAGTATTTCGAATAATAAAAATTATCAGGTTACGACTGCTTATGCTAATGACCCGATCAATATAGCAGCCTATGATTTTGTAGTGATGCATCAATTACCTAGTCGAACGAATGGTGCTGAAGCAATCATGCAAACCTTATACGAAAAAAGTATTCCTCGTTTATACATCATGGGAATGCAATCCGACTTTAGCAAAATAGGAAAGGTACAGCCTTTAGTATCTGTCAATGCTGATGGAAAAAATACCAACGATGTTCAAGCAACCATCGCTCCTAATTTTAGTTTATTTAATATCGACGAACGTATCCCTCAAGAGTTACCAAAATTTGCACCACTGCTTGCTCCTTTTGGAGACTTTAAAGAAGATGCCAAATCGGAAGTGTTGCTTTACCAACGTATCGGAAAAGTTGACACAAAATTTCCACTACTTGTGTTTGGTGAACAAAACAATATCAAAATGGGTATTCTCTGCGCAGAGGGTGTTTGGAAATGGCGTCTGTTTGATTATATGCAACATCAAAATCATGAGATTTTTGATGAGATCATGGCAAAGTCAATTCAATACTTGACACTCAAAGAAGACAAACGAAAGTTTAGAGTCAGTACCAACAAAAATATCTTTAAGGAAAACGAGCAGCTTTACTTCGATGCAGAGTTGTACAACGATAGTTACGAACTCATTAATGAGCCTGATGCGAGCCTCGTTATTACCGATAGCGAAAGCCGTAATTTCCCTTTTACGTTCGACAAATCAAATAAAGCTTATACGCTTAATGCAGGCAAACTTCCTGTCGGGAATTATTCGTACAAAGGGAAGGTAATGAGCAATGGAAAAGAATTGACCTATAATGGTCAGTTCAGTGTAAAACCTGTTCAGTTAGAAATTTATGAAACTACTGCCGACCATGGCTTACTCAAATTACTAAGCGATAAATATGGTGGCGACCTCGTCTACCCTAGTGACTTGGCTTCACTTGGTAATTCGATCAAAGAAAAAGGCACGATCAAACCAACGATTTACCAAACATCAAAAACGCAGTCGATCATCAACAAATGGTGGATCTTCTTTCTTCTGTTTGGACTGCTAACCCTGGAATGGTTTTTACGCCGTTATTTTGGTGGGTATTAACCAAAGTTAAACTTAAAGTAATAAAATAATCAATAGGCTAATCATTTTAACTTCTAATGATATAGTTAAAAACAAATCATAGGAATACTACGATTTATTTTTTGGTACATCCACAGAGGTCAAAACGTTAGCCCAAAATAGCTTTCAATAAATTTATAAAAAAAACTTTTCATGAAAAAACTAATTTGTTTTCTCTTCATCTCTATTTTATTCTATTCAAATGAAACTAAAGCACAATCATCTTCCCCTGAAATAATTTGGGGAGATAATATAAAGCAAAAAGGTCCTAATTCATTTACAATTTTAGAGTATTTTGACAATCAACAGTATTGGACAATTGAGTATGCCCAAAAAAATTATTTGTATAAATACAGTTCAGAAAATCATGAAGAGATAGCATCTATTCTCCTCAAAATTAATGACGAAAGAACAGGGGTTTTACTATTAGAAAAACAATCAGATCTTTTGTCAGGTTTTTTCTCTCAATACGATAAAAAGTCAAACGAATTTAAAATAGTTACAGGGAAGATAAAGGACAAAGAAATTGTAGATACTAAAGAAGTATTTAAACACCCTTATAAAATTCCAGCTAGAGAAAATTGGTATGGTTATCAAATAAATGGAACGCTTGCACAAAGTATGACTCCAAGCAAGGACGCTTCGCACTTCTTTTATACTAATCTACTCAGTCAGGAAAGTACACTTCTTTTCGGAGGATTAGGTAAAAGTAAAAAAGATAAAAAAATTCCTAAACAAGTGTTTGCTATGTTCGATAAAAATATGGACTTAGTTTGGGAACAAACGATAGAGTTGCCTGATCCTTTTGAGACAATGGTTACGAGTAAAGGTGAAGTCATATTTTTATGTAAAAAATCTATATTAAAGAATGGTAAGTTTGATAAGTTTTCTGATAATGAAATTATACTTATAAAAATGAACAAAAATGGTATCGTTGAATATCCTATCAATTTGGAACATGACAACAATACGATGAGTACCAACTTAAAATTAGCAGAAATTAATGAAAATAACGAAGCAGTTCTTTTAGGTCTTTATCGAACCAATTTTGATAAAAACCGAACGTTCAATGGTACTTTCTTCGCAAAACTAAATCTAGACACAAAAGAATTTACCTATAAATTTAAGGATTTCAGCCAATCTTTTATTGACAAAGTAGCAGGTAGATCATCTAAAAGAAAAGGTAAGGAAAAAAGTAAAGGCAAAGGTATCTCCAAAGATTTTAAGTTACCCAATTCTAATGATGTTATAAAGTTTGATGATGGCTCTTATTCTTTTATTGCGATCGATAAACCAATTGAAAATTCAATACGTCTTAATGAAGACCCCAATAATAGCCGAAATAATAGCTTTGAATCTAATACTCAATTCTATGAGAATGAGATTATTGTGCCAAAATTTGACGCTGAAGGTAATCTCATCACCATAGGAATAATCAATAAAAGGCTAGTAAGCGGATTTTTTTTAAATTCTATTTATCTATTTAAATATAACAATAAGTTACACTTAATTTACAACAGAGAAAAAAAATATAAAGGTTCTACATACCCATCCAAAACTACTGAACTAGCTATTGTAAACGAAAATGGAAAAGTTAAGACAAAAAAAGTTCTTTTTACATCTAAAGATGTAGGAGGGATTTTTAATTCAACATCAACGAGACAGCATGACGATAAGCTATTAATTAGGGTTTCGAAAAAGAAGAAATCTAAAAGAGGTCTTTTTGAACTTAAAGCCCTAAAAACTCTCGATTAATTCTCTAGAAATAATACTTAATAAAAAACGTGCTTGTTGAACTGTCAACAAGCACGTTTTTTATTTTATTATCACTTTTAAAATCTACAAAATCAAAACCTTTTCTCGATAAGAAGCTTTTGCTGTAGTAACTTTTACGAAGTAAATACCTTTTGCAAAATGAGTAGGTAAATTAATTGTTCGTTGATCGCCTTTTTCTTGCCAGATAAGCTGCCCTGCTTTATTGTACAATTCGACTAATTGAATATTTTCTGATTCGGATAAAGACAATTGAAATTCATTCGTCGTTACAGGATTAGGGATGATGGTTAAATCATTCGTTTGTTCTTCAATGTCTTGTGTGGACGTTGTAAAATTACAACCACCCCAAGCGTATTCAGCCCATGCTTCTATTTGAGAATAATCATTGGCAAATGTCGCATAAGCCACACCAAAGATACCGTCCATTCCTTCCGTTTCATTCAACCAATCTTTTACAAAAAAAGGAGCATCATAAAAACCTGACAGGATTTGCGGATGTCCACGTTCTGCATAAAACGCAGATGATTTCCCTCTCCAAGGTGCTACGTTTATCCAATTCACAATCACTACATCAGAAGGTACGCCTTCCCAACTTCCTGCGAAGTAATCTTTCACTAAATAAAAAGGTGCACCATCATCAAAAGCATTATGGAATGGATCAAACATAGAGTTGTATGTCATAATCAGAGCATCATCATCTATAGCTCTTGCTCTATCGTAATTTTCTTGAAAACAATAAGCCAAATTATCACCCGATGTGCCATAAGATGGACTCTCGTCCCAGCCATGTATTCGTATTTCATCGTACTGCCAACTCCAGCCACCAAACATATTTGAAGCTGCAAAAACATCTCTAACATTTCGGTTTTGTTGTTCTGTAATATCAAATACTTCAGGCTCTGTCAAACTAGCGCAAACTTGACCATTGTATCCATCAAGAATCGTAGTAGTATGATAATAGCTCAAAAGCACTTCATCCCCTAATTGCAAACTAGAACCATTTGGAATAGTTATCGTAGGTTCTTCATGCCAATTAGTATATGCTCCTAAAAAAGGTACTTGACCTAAAAATGGATCGACAATCATATCTACATCTACCCCTTCTGTAAGTATGGTACCATCAGGTCGCTTCATTCGAACAGGTGTCGTTTCTCTTCTTAAAATATTGATACATTTCGTAGGTTCAATCACTAAATCATCCCACCAAAGTTTGCCATTACCTCCAGACCAAACACCCAAAAAGATATTGATACTTGTACTATTTAAGGAATTAAACGTAAAGTGATATTCTGTCCAATCCTGATTGCTTTCAACAGTCATGTTGGTGACTTCTAATAATCGAGATTCATTATTGTTGACGATCATATTAACGTAAGATGGATCAAAGTTTTCTGTTTTCACCCAGACCGAAACATGATAATCTCTAAACTGTTCGACATCTGTAACGGTCTGCACAACCCTACCATTTCCATTTGGATCTTGATTAGGGTTTTCAACACGAATACTTGCATTACCTGAATGACTTACTTCTTGGTCTATAAAGGTAACTGTACCTGCTCCATCTTGCCAAGTCCACCCAGGTACAATATGTCCTGAATTTGGAATATTTTCAAAATCGCCATTGAGTAAAGGAAAAGAGACTTCACTATAATCTGGTTCTAATTCCAAACCATTTCCGTTATCAACGACAAAATAAGGAGCATCTACCACGGGCATTCCTTCCGCCATATTCGGGTTATGAAATAAAATACGGCTGCTATATCCATAGTATCCTATCTCTGGAAGAACAATCATTCCTAAAGTACTAGCAGAGTCTAGAAAATTCTGAAGATTTGGCATGTAAATAGGATGGTTTTCTACTTCTTCTAAAAAACCAAAATACGCATCGCCAAGGATGACTCCGTTATAACAAGCATCAGATGCCCGTGTCATCAAGGTCAGTAAATTTTCGTAACTAGAAGGCAAAATCATATTGCCATTTAATCGAATCATTCTGTGTTCGAGTGTGTGACCATGTACGACAGGATGATTGTTTTGAGCATTGATAGAAATAGAAATGATTGCTAGTAGAAAAACGTAGCAAATAGAATAAAGGGGTTTCATGACAATTTAAATATGAGGGGTTAAAAAATACGTGTAAAGCTATACATTTCTCGTTCAAATAAAAAATCTAGATTTATACGACTCTTTCCTCCATTACTTTTTCCAGTCGAACTCGCACATTTTTATGGTAAGGTGTTTTGGCTAGTGGATCACACTCTTCGGTAGAGGTAAGTACGTTTACCAATGCGCCTGTTGTTTTTTCATCATGATCTGGATAAGAAAATCCATAACCATGCGGCATAGAGAGCATACCTGTAGGCACTTCGTCTGTGATCCAAATTTTTATTTTTATTGCTCCAGTTTTCGAAATACATTTTACCCAATCTCCGTTTTCGATTTCATAGGCTTTTGCATCTTCAGGATTGATTTTAAGTACGCCTTCTATATCTTTTTTGCGCCATTCGGGATTACGGAAAATTGCATTTGCATTATACGACCTACGCTCACCAGCAATCAAGTTGAATGGATATTTTCGTGCTCGCTTGACCTCTTCTGTTGCTTTAGTAGGCAAATCATCTAGCCACTTCAGCATCTCAGGAATTTCGAGACGAACCTTTTTGTCTTTATGCCTTATTAAGTCCCAACTTTCTTCATAGGTATGTTTACTGATCAAAGTACCTGACTTACTGTTCAAAACTTTATTGAATAAAGCTTCGCCAAGTGCATAGCCTTTTTCTTGATATCCTAAGCGACGAACTTGTTTTTCATATTTTTTCACAAAGATGTGAGACACGACCCAGATAAAAGCGGCAGGACCAGCATAAGAATAAGGTAAAGCTTTACCCAACGTTTCTTTCAAAATTAGGAGTTGGTATTTCTTCCATTTTGGTTTAAAGAAAGTAGCTACTCCTAAAGCAGCGGGCAATAATTTTAAGTTTGGAAAACGTCTATCTATTTTGGCTATTTGTGCTAAAACAGGAAATGAACTTGGCGCCTCACCCATTGCTGTAACAATCCGATGATAAATCTCAGGTTCGCTTAAAGTATTTTCTAAGGGTTTGCTTATCGGATGTCGTAGATGAAAGAAATTTTCGGGAAACTCCAAATTGAAAAAAGTAGCTTCCATTTTTTCAAATTGTGTTTGAGCGGGTAAAACGTACTGGGCTGCTTGTGCTGTTTCTGTCATTGCGACATCTATCACGACAGACAATTCTAATTTTTCGATCGCTTTTCGTTGTGCCGTTGTATTGGCATAAGTAGCAACAGGGTTAGCACTATCCACAATCAAAGCCCTAACTCGTTTTGGATGATCTGTATCAATTTCGAGTGGTAAAATATTTGGTGGAAAAAGTTTTCCGATAGCTTTCATGCCCGTTACTTGAGTTGTAACACCGCCAGCTTCTGGCTCTTTCGAATGACCAACTAAAGGAAAAAAAAGTGTATGTAGACAATTGGTTCCTTCTCGTCCGAAGTGTCCTGTTATCAAAAATAATAAGCGAGCGAGATAAGCATTCAATGTACTATTATGACTTTGCTCAATACCTAAATCTGATCGAAGTACAAATGTTTTAGCCTTTACAATGTCATTCGCTACTTTAATAATCAAGCTTTCATCTACTCCACAAATTGTTGCATATTCACTAATCGGTACTTTTTCAAAATGCGGTTTTATCTGATCAAATCCAACAGTATGCTTTGCTATAAATTCTTTATTTTCTAAACCATTCTGAACGATATAACCTAAAAGAGCCGATAGCAAAAATGCATCTTTGCCTGGTTTGACTTGCATAAAGATATCAGCTTTCTTTGCTGTTTCAGAACGACGTACATCGACTACGACTAAGGTCTTATTAGGATTTCGTGCCACTTCATTAATGGTAGGCCTTGCCTTAGGTAAACCATGTGATTGTACAGGGTTTGCTCCAATAATCATAACGTATTCTGCTTCACCAATAGGTTCGCAATAGTTTGTATTTTGTCGTCCAAATAAAAATCCATTTACCCAAAAATTACCTGTTTTTTCTTGTGCTAAAGAAGCATAAATATACGGCGTATCACAAGCAGCCCTTAACATTGCTCCAAAGACACCTCCCATATGATTGCCTTGTCCGCCACCTCCTGCATAGGCGATACTTGTACCTCCATAGTTGTCTCTGATATGCACCAATTTATCGGCAATTTCTTTGATGGCTACATCCCAAGAAATTTCTTCAAACGTACCATCGGCTCTTTTTCGCAATGGACTGGTAAGACGAACTTGCTTTTGGTAATAATTTAAGCGAGTAGCTTTTTGGCATAGATAGCCTTCGGAAACAGGATGTTTTTCATCTCCCAAAATCTTAGTGTAATTTCCTCCCTCATCTTGTTGGACGACTATACCACAATTTTGACTACATAAAATACAAGCTGTTGGTTGAACATTTTCAGACATAAGGTAACATTTAGGAACTTATTAACAATCAAAAATACTTTTTTTTCAATTCAGTTCCTAATGTTCAATCAACCAATACTGATCCTGTTCAAATTATCACTTAATGGTTGAGGGGCATAGCCTAAGGCAAAAGCCTTAGTACTATCCAATGAAGCATCAGGTGAGCGTCGAACAGTTAAGTTTACATCTTTATGAAGAGAGGCTATAAGATTGTCTGTACTATAGCCATAATACTGTGCAGCTTGCAAGGCAAATGCGTAACGAGATAAACGTTCCTTACCTCCTAAATGCCAAGTGCCTGAAACTTCTTTTTCTAACAACAACAATAATCCTTTTGCCGCATCATAGCCACTTACACATGTTCGATATTCGTCTGAAAAGGCAAAGACTTGTTTTCCTTCTTTTAAGTTTTTTAACCAATTGGTTAAAAAATTAGGAGCAGAGGCAGCCTTGCCATACATCAAAGGCATACGAGCAATTGTAGCTGCTGGATAAATTTCTCGGACAGCTTTTTCTGCTAAGACTTTATGTTCGCCATAAATGCAAATGGGACTTGTCTCATCGGTTTCTTTATAAGGTGCTTTTTCGCCATCAAACACTAAATCGGTAGAAGTAAATACAAAAGGGATTTGTTTTTTGGCACAAATCGTTGCTAAATTTTTCGTCGCTTCTACATTGATAGCAAATGATACATCTACGTTTTCTTCACAGAAACCTGTCTTTGAAGCAGCAGCTAAATGCAAAATAGCATCAGGCCGCAAGGCATTGATAAATTGTTCGACCATATGATGATCAGTCAAATCCATTTGCTGCATTCGTGTATTAAGAGAGGGTTTGTTGGAATGATAGACACCTGTTATATCCCATTCGGCTTGATCAAGTGTGGCAATATGCCAACCTAAAAAACCAGATATGCCCGTTACGAGTAATCGTTTCATGTCTTTAATTTTTTTTCCAAAATCAAATCATTGGAGATACTCATAGGGTCACCTTGAGAGTGAATCTATGAGGCTGCTTCGACTGATCAAGTCAATAATAAATGCTTCTATTTTTCTGATCGGTTCACTTGGATTGACCCGATCAGTATTCTTCGATGATCTAAACTACAACGGTTGATTTAGTTAAGTACTTTAATCATCCCTTTATTTAAAAAAGTTACTACGTTCGTTTTTTATTTCCTTTTAAGGTAAGGAAGTTAGTAGCTTCATTTAAGATAGAAAACAGCTCTATAATTAATTTATCTATTGAAAAAATGATGGATGTATTTTTAATCTTTTTGAAGGCTGTTTGCTCATCTATTATTTCGATTTGTTCTTTTCTGTACCCTGTATAAAAAATGACATTCAACTTTCCAATGAAAGAATCTTTATAGATTTCTCTTAATTCTTTTATCATATTCAGACCTCCATAGCTCGCTCTACCATCTTCTTTTCGCCATTGAATATCTGAAATGATCATATCAAAATCGCCATCTTGTTCTAACAATTGAAGAACAGATGTTCGATTATTTGCTGTTACGATATCTAATCCCAATGAGCGAAGAAGCCTTCTCTCTGCAATGATGTCATGAGGATTGTCATCAATCCAAAGTACTCTCTTATCTTGATTTTTACTAATCTCATCAGACATTATACTCACAGCATTGAAAAGATTATTTTTATCTTCTTCATCTAAACTCAAACCTTTTATGGCTTTGTAAAAGTCAGTTGATTCTAAACTTATTTTTTCTATAAAATCCTTATTACTTTCTTTATTAGCGGGTGCTTTAAATTTTTCTTCTGCTAACTTAATGGCATCATTGAGCGTATAACTTAGTGATAAAACAATCCTATTCATCTCATCTTTACTAGACTTTAATCCATTGAGGTAATCTTGAAATTCACTCGAAAATTGAGCATTCAACAATAATACTTTTCTATCTAAATCCTCATCGCCTATTAATTGACAAAAATCTGCCAAAACATCAAATGCTTTTTGATGTTCAGCCTTTCTTATATAGTCTTTTATTTTTTTTTCTTTCTCTTTTATTTCTATTGTTTTCATTTTTCTACTCTATTGATTTTTGTAAAACAGTAGGAGGCGATTGTTTTTGTGTCAAACGAGAAACAACGATAATTGTTATTAATCCAGAAAGCATTGCCAACGTTCTAAAAGGGAAAAGGACTACTCCATCTTTTATCATAGGATAATCAATCAAGATAGGTAAATGTAAGGTCGCATCACCTCCGCCAAATCGTAAAATAAAGGAAACGATAAAGCCCGCAACTGCGCCATAGGTATTTGCTTTTTTATCAAATAAGGCACAAACTAAGGGTGGGAATAAAAGACAGTACACAAAATCGCTACACAGAAACCAAAGCGCATAAACACTTGTAACTTTTAGAGCTAAAAGTGTAGCAGCAATTCCGATAATCCAAATACAGCGTTTGATAATTTTTGATAATTTTTCAGAACTAATATCTGGTTTCAACAAGGGACGGTATACATTCCAACTAGCCATAGATGATGCAGATAAAATCGAAGAGTCAACAGAAGACATTACAGCTGCCGCTATCGCACCAAGACCTATCGTTGCTACAAAAGGGTTAGTCAAATAGCGAACAACATAGGGTAAAGTAGAAGCTGAATCAGGTGGAGCCGTTAACGATAATGCAGACCAATCAACAACGTCACCAATAACACCAATGATACCTGCAGGTATTGCCGCAAGAATACAAATAAAGCCTGCAAGAATAGACAACCACATGGCTGTTTTTTCATTTTTAGCAGATAAAACACGTTGAAAATAAACTTGCCAAGGAATTCCACCAAAAATGAGTAGTAAGGCATAATCCCACCAGTTCCAATAATATTCTCCTAGCGCTGCTTTTGATGGTAATAAAGTGGCACTCGCCCCTTTCTTCGCAACATACATTGACCATGCATTATCTAATCCACCTACTGTGTCTAGTGCAAATGGAACAACTAATAGTAGCCCCAACATCAATAAAGCAAGCTGAACAACATCCGTCAACGCAACTGCCCAAAGACCGCCTAGAGCAGTATAAGCAATCGCAATAATCGCAGATAAAATAATGGCTGGTTGTGTATCTAAGCCTAAAACAGTTCCGAAGGTGGTACCAAGTGCAGTAAGAATTGCAGCTGTCCAAAATATCTCGCCTGCTAAGGCTGGAATAAATAAAACCGCAGCCATTTGTTTTCCAAATCGTTGCGCCAACGGATCTAGCATTGTCTTAAATTCAAAGCGTCGCATCTTTCGGGCAAAAAACAAACCACCAATAATAAGGCTCATCGCATAGCCCCAAGGTGCTTGTACCCAAACCAATCCAGAAGCAGCTGTTGCCTCTGCTGTTCCATTGATATAGCCACCGCCAACCCAAGTCGCACTCATCGTAAATACAGCGATAAAAAGAGGAATTGATCGCCCTGCCAACATTACATCAGTCGAATCGTTTGTTTTTTTCAGATTAGCAGCATAAGTACCAAAGTAGAAAATGAGGCCATAAAAAAGCATCATCGAAATAAAGCCTGTCCAAACAACATTAGTATCAGTAAAAAAATATAAGTACAAACCAATTGAAGCCAGAAATCCCATTAATATTGAGGTTGGCAGGATATTGGGATAAGTTCTGGTATTCATATGAAAATGCTGTTTTAATCAACTGTATTGATTGTTTTGTATAAAAGAAATGCAATCTTGAAAAAATAAAGGACTTAATCAAACTCTTTTGCCTATATTTCGAATTTTTAGAAGAATAATATGGAAACATCGACAAAATATACGCCTTTAGAAAAGACATTAGCTTGGAGTGTACATGCTTTTACAGCTTCTGGCTTAGTGGCTGGATTTATGGCAATACTGGCTATCAACGAACAAGACTGGAAAACTGCAATGCTTTGGCTAGTAGCTTGTTTAGTTATTGATGGAATAGATGGCACCTTTGCTCGGATGTTTAAAGTCGAGGAAGTGCTACCATACATGGACGGTAAAACAATTGATTATGTAATTGATTTTGCTACTTATGCTATTATTCCTGCTTACTTTTTTCATCAAGCTGGCTTGGTGGACGAAGCTTGGCGATTACCTTGTACCGCAATTATACTTTTAGTCTCTGCAATCTATTATGGCAAAAAGGGAATGGTAACCGATGATATGTATTTTCTTGGCTTTCCTGTGATGTGGAATATGGTTATCTTTTATCAAGTTTTTGTTTTTCAATTCCCGTCTTGGGGCAATGTACTAGCTATTATATTCTTTGCTATTTTACACTTTGTTCCTATCAAATTTGTTTATCCGAGTCGTGCTACAAGGTTCAAAAAAATAACCATTGCTGTCACGGTATTTTTAATTTTATCACTCACCCTAATTTTATACTACTATCCTGAACGCAGTATTTGGTTTAATATCCTTGCTATTGTTAGTGGAGCGTACTATGGTATTATGGCTATTTATAATACCTGGATTGAGTAGGTAGATTTTAAAAAAAACTCAACAATGTTTTGTCATCTAAATTAAATCTTCTATCTTTTCAATTTATTATTAGTCAACAAAACTACAACACATGCTCAATTGGCGGGAACTCCCATTTGTCCGATTGTTGCTTCCTTTCATCTTTGGAATACTTACTGCTACTTTTCTAAATGTAAAAGTTACAGGTCTTCTTTTTCTGCTTCTTTTTGTTTTGTTGGGTCTTTTAGTTCTTCACCAAAATAAGTCTTTTCAATATCGTTGGCTATTTGGTTTCATACTGAGTGTTTTCTTCTTTTTATTAGCGTACCAATTTACTTACCAACATCGTACTTTAAATCATCAAACACATTTTGAAAAAGCACTTGCCGCTAAAAACATGTTTGTAGGAAAAGTACTTGACGTTCCCAACAACGACAATTGGACAAAATTAACATTGGAACTTCATCAGATCAAACGACACGAAAATACTCCGATCAATTGTACTGGAAAACTGCAAGTTTACATTGAAGTAAACGAACACAGTAGAGCTATTAAATATGGTGATATCCTAGCAATGAATACTGTTATTAGAAAAGTAGAACCTAACAAAAATCCTGCTGCACTTGACTATCAGCAAGTCCTTTCTTTTAAAAATATCCACTACCAATCTTTTGTATATTCTAGTCAATGGAAAAAAATAGATGAAGGGAGAGGGAATATAATTTTAAGTCATGCTTTTAACTTACGTCAACGTTTTATAAAAGTACTCGAAAAACATTTAAAGACAGACGATGAGCTAGCTGTAGGTGCTGCACTTATTTTAGGATATAAAGAAATACTAAATGAAAAAATTCGTCTGGCTTATGCTGGGACAGGCGCTATGCACGTATTAGCCGTTTCTGGTTTGCATGTAAGTTTTATTTATTTAGGATTACTCTTTTTATTAGGATTTGTAAAAACGAAGAATAAGTATTGGAAGTTGATTAAAACGCTTTTGCTCCTTATAGGTATTTGGTTTTTCGCATTACTTACAGGTGCAAGTCCTTCCGTTTTGCGTGCAGCTACCATGTTTAGTTTTATAATAGTTGGTAGTTCACTAGATCGTTATACCAACATCTATAATACACTAGCAGCTTCGGCTTTTTTTCTATTACTAATCAATCCTTATCTTATTTTTGATATTGGTTTTCAATTATCTTATTTAGCTGTTTTAGGTATCGTTTATTTTTATCCTAAAATTTATACTGCTTGGATTATTGATAACAAAATCGGAGATAAAGTATGGAGCATGGTGGCTATTTCTTTAGCAGCACAATTGACGACCTTGCCGATTAGCCTATTTTATTTTCATCAGTTTCCGATTTATTTTTGGTTATCTGGCATTGTAGTAGTCAATGCAGCCACATTAATTTTAGCATTAGGCATGCTCCTCTTTGCAATAGAAAGTATATTTGCACCTCTAGCAAGTCTTATAGGAGTTGCATTAAGTTGGATCATCTTTATCATGAATTCGCTGATCTATTTGATTCAGCAAATGCCAGCTAGTTTAGTCACGGGTATTTGGATAAGTTTTGTAGCGATGCTCTTACTCTATATTGCATTGTCAGGATTAGTACTTAGTATCAATACTCGAAAGTTTAAATACTTGCTTGCTAGTCTTGGTTGTTTATTAATTTTCATGGTACAGCTTGCCTTTACAAAATTGCAGCAGGCACAACAAAAAGAAGTGCTGATTTATCATTTGCGAAAAAACAGTGCAGTCGATTTTTTTGACAAACGGCATCTTTTTACTTTACAGGATAGGGCAGAAGAAAAATCTTTAAGATTCGCTGCTCAAAACTATCGTTGGCAAAAAGGCGTCTATAGTAGTCAAGATATTTTTCAAAATGAAGATACCTTGGAAACAGCTACTTTTTTCTATAAAAATAGATTTGTTCAATTTTATGATAAACGATTTGCCTTTATCAATCAACCCTTTCGTTCGAATACTACTTCAAAAATTGAAGTAGACTATTTGGTCGTACAAAAAAATGTAGCGATTAACATTGAAGAACTGCTACAAAGTTTTGATTGTTCACACATCATTTTGGATGCATCAAATAAAAACTATAGAATCGAAAAATGGATACATGAATGTGAACAACTAGGGATTCAATATCATAACATTGCTGAAGAAGGCGCTTTTCTAATTTCAATATAACGATGAATAAACTTAAAGATTTTTTCCATTATACAAAAACCGAACGAAATGGTGCATTCGTTTTAATCAGCTTATTGTTTATCTTTTTAGTGCTGCCCCTACTCTACCCATATTTGTTTACACATGAAACTATAGATTTTTCTGAGTTCGAAAACGAAATAAATGCCTTTGAAAAAAACACCAACTTTACGGAACAAAAAACGTACTCATCTACTACCCAAAAAGAAACGACCAAAATAAAACTACCTGATCCTTTTCCATTTGATCCTAATACGACTTCAAAAGAAACGTTTATACAATTAGGGTTAAGTCAAAAACTGGCAAGCACTATTATTAATTTTAGAAATAAAGGAGGGCGTTTTTATAAAAAAGAAGACCTGAAAAAAATATATGGTTTATCAGATGATCAATACCTGCGTTTAAAACCATTCATCCTTTTAGAAAAACAAGAAAAACTAAGTACCCAAACCTCAACAGCAGTTGAAGAAGAAAAACAAGTGATCACACTCTTCAATTTCGATCCAAATACTGCAACGAAAGAAGAACTTGAACGACTGGGGCTATCAGCAAAAGCTATTAAGAATATGCTGAACTACCGAGCTAAAGGTGGAAGCTTTCGCAAAAAAGATGACCTGAGTAAAATATACGGTTTGCCCAAAGAACAATTTCTATCGCTCAAACCTTATATACAATTATCAGAAAAAAGCACACCTCAACATCAAAAAGAAACGGCTACAACTACCTCTTCTTCTCTCCAAACGAAGAAAGAAAAAAATGTTGAATCTACAATTGTTGATATCAATCAAGCTAGTGTGGAAGAATGGCAAGAGCTACGAGGAATTGGTCCTTACTTTGCCAAAAAGATAATAACATTTAGAGATGCCTTAGGTGGATTTCATTCTATAGACCAAATAGCAGAAACATATAACTTACCTGATTCTACATTTCAGCAAATCAAACCATTTCTAAAAATATCGTCTAGTATCAAGGCTATTAACATAAACACAGCTAGTATAGAAACATTTAAAGCTCATCCATATATCGATTATAAAAAGGCAAAACTTATTCTACAATTTAGAAAAATGCATGGTGATTTCCAGCAAGTATCAGACATAAAAAAAATCAAAGCTTTCAATGATGAATTCATTCAAAAGATAACCCCTTATCTCAAAATTGAATAAAAGTGACAGTATTAATATCTTTTCATATTGTTAAGAAAAGATAAAACATTTAAAACAGTAATACATACTTAGCTCTTCATCTAATAGTTACAAACTAAATTTTTAATACAGGCTTTAATTACCCTTTTTTCAGCCATCTGAAAAATTGACAATTATAGTCTTAATAAATACATTTGTATATACCAAATGAAGAAAAGAACAATCTCTTCATAATATAAGC
Organism: Saprospiraceae bacterium; assembly: GCA_020630735.1. Lineage (GTDB taxonomy): Bacteria > Bacteroidota > Bacteroidia > Chitinophagales > Saprospiraceae > JAHDIP01. Next base: position 27,389 of record JAHDIP010000055.1, read on the forward strand.
AGTAAAACTCCCCGCAGTAATTTCCCCTCAGTATAAGCAATAATACAAACATTAAACAAAATTATGAACAGCAGAAATCCATTCGGCATTTCGGCCCTATATCCTATATGGGGCTTTATACAACAGCATTCCTTACTGTTGTGTATGTTCTTCTTTGCTCCACTTTTTGCTTTTGCTCAACCTACGATTGAATGGGATAGAACCTACGGAGGCAGTGGTTATGAAACAATGTTTGGCATTCATCAACTCTATAATGAAAACTATATTTGGGCTGGAAATTCTTCTTCTGATATTAATGGTGATATCTCTTCACCGCCTGTAGCAAATACACAACTTACTGATTTTATGATCGGAGCTTTAGATCCAGATGGTTTTAAGATTTGGGAAAAAAGATATGGAGGTGATCTCCAAGAAGATCTTCAAGTGCTTCGTCAAACAAACGACGCAGGTTATATCCTAGCGGGTTCTTCTCGTTCTGATATGAATATTGCGGGAGGTAAAACAGAAGATAATAGAGGCGAATATTGGACGGATGATTTTTGGATTGTTAAAACAAATGTAAACGGAACGTACGAATGGGATAAAACTTATGGTGGTTCAGAACGAGAATACCTTTGGGCTTTGGAGCAAACGACAGATGGTGGTTACATTGCCGGTGGAATGTCTAATTCTACAAATGAGTTTGACCGTACAGATTCCTTAAGAGGTGGTTTTGATTTTTGGGTGCTTAAGTTAGATGCTAATGGAAATAAATTATGGGATAAAGCTTATGGTGGAGATAAGGACGATATGCTTTTCACACTTAAGCAAACAAGTGATGGTGGATACATTTTAGGTGGCCTTTCAGGATCAGGAGTTATTGGTGATAAAACGGCACCACTTAAAGGTGTCTTTGATTATTGGCTGGTAAAAATTGATGCCAATGGAAATAAATTATGGGATAAAACTTATGGTGGAAATGGAAATGATCAGCTTCGCCAATTAATTGTATTAGACGATGGTGGTTTTTTACTTGGTGGTTTTGCTGACTCTGATGCGGTAGGTGACAAATCGGAACCATCAAGAGGAAGTCAAGATTATTGGATCGTTAGAACCGATGCCAATGGAAATAAATTATGGGATAAAACTTATGGTGGAAGTGATGTCGATGTATTGGAATCTATTACAGAAACTTCTGACGGGCGTTTTCTGGTAGGTGGTTCTTCTAAGTCTAATACTTCTGGTGATAAAACGGAAGCATCAAGAGGCGAAGGCGATTATTGGATTTTAATTCTAGATTACTTCGGTAATAAACTTTGGGATAAAACACTCGGAGGAAGTAAAAATGATGTCTTAACAGATTTCGTACCAACTGCTGACGAAGGCTATCTTGTAATGGGGATATCTCGTTCCAATGCATCTGGAGAAAAATCAGAAAATAATAGAGGCTTTAATACAACCGACGATAATTGGTTTATCAAATTAAAATGCGACGTTACCTTTAGTTTACAAAACAATGTTGCGATCTGCGAAGACGAATCAGCTTTACTAGATATTAGCGATGTTAGTTGTCTTAATTGTTCTTACCAATGGAGTGAAGGGAGTACAGGAAGTGCTATCACTGTTAGCCCGTCTACTAACGCTCAATATGCAGTAACACTTACAGATGGCGGCGGTTGTAAAAATGCTCAAACAGTACAAGTCACTGTGCATCCTTTGCCTATTATCGATTTAGGAAATGATACTAATATTTGCCAAAGAGATACTTTAATTTTGGATGCAGAAAATCCAGGTAGCACCTTTATATGGTCAACATCAGATACCACTCAACAAATAAATGTAACTAGTTCTGGCATTTACAAAGTTACTGTTACTTCTCCTTTTGGATGTACAAGTACTGATAATATTTTAGTTACACAATCTCAATTACCTGTTATAGAATTAGGTGATGATATTACGATTTGTGATGAAGAAACACTAACTCTAGACACTGGACATGATGGTCCTTTTTATGGTTGGTCAACAACAGATGATAGTCCTACTATTGATGTAACCACTAGTGGCATTTATAGTGTAACGGTTACAGACTTAAACAATTGCTCAAGCACAGATACCATAAGTGTTGATGTCAGTCCACTTCCTACAGCAATGATCGTAGGTGATGCAAATATCTGCGAAGGAAATCAAACGCCTATCGTTTTTAATCTAACAGGTGATGGACCTTTTACTGTCGTTTATGACGATGAAAACTTTTTTGCAACACTTCCAAACTATAATGATGGAGATACTATTTGGGTAAGTCCTACTACTACGACAACCTATACTATGACTTCTGTTGAAGATCAATATAACTGCCCAAATACTAGTGGCAATAGTATAACGGTAACAGTACATCATCCAACCACAACACCTGAATCAGATATCATTTGCCAAGGCGATAGCTTATTTTTCAATAATGAATTTGTAAAAAGTACAGGATATTATTATGATACACTTAGTTCGGTTTGGGGCTGCGATAGTATTATTGTTCTAGACCTTCTTGTTCGTCCAACAGAATATACTTATCTCAACGCTACGAGTTGCAATCCTATTGATACAGGAATCGTAACTCAACAACTCAATTCACAATTTGGATGTGATAGCATCATTTTTACTCAAACAACTTTATTACCAAGTGATACAACTTACTTATCTTTTGAGTCTTGTAATCCTCAAGATACAGGATTAGTAATTAATAACTTAACAAATCAATTGGACTGTGATAGTATCATTTATGAATTTACTTCTTTATTACCAACTAGTGATACAACTTTCTTATTCTTTGAATCTTGTGATCCAACTTTAGAAGGTAT
>JAHDIP010000347.1 GCA_020630735.1 Saprospiraceae bacterium
ACTATTTTAGTTTGGTAAGCCTGCCTTCCGCAGGCAGGTTCCATCTGACTATCAATGAAAATAAATATAGACAGATGAAACCTTTTAATTCCTAAAGCGTAATTATAAGCGAGCAGAAAGATAATAGCAATGTACCAGACGAAAATGTTCTACGGTTTTATACCTCTTTTCGAAAACCGTGATTCTTACAGTAACTCTTGATTTTTTCTTTTTCTTTTTTTGTTTTCAAAATTGTAATTGCAACATATTACATGGCTCCACTATACGTTTTATCCACCATAAAAACTTAATTCTATGTCTACGAGAACAAATAAACAAAAAAATCCATTTTTTAGTACACCAGAGGTTATAGTAATTGCCAAAAAAATAGCAGGTATTCGTATCAACGGTACTGTTATTAAATCATTGAGTAAAGTCAAAACAACTAGCATAAATCAATTGTTGAAAAGGGAACAACTTTTCCTAAAACCTTTATTTGGAAAAACGGAAGATGAAGTAAATGCTTCAACGGAATTAATAGCCTCAGACCGAATATCTAGTTTCAGAGATTTATCAACATACTATAAATTAGAATATCCAGTTGGTGCTGATTTGAAAGAGATATGTACTTTACTTAACAAAGAAGAAGTTGTAGAAACAGCTTACATAAAACCTGCAGCAGAACCAGCATCAACGATAGAAGCTTTCGAAGAAATATTAGAGTTTGATCCTAATAATGCAAGTTTGAACGATTTAGTATCTCGTCAGAATTATTTAGAAGCAGCACCTGTAGGTATAGATGCTAATTACGCTTGGCGACAAAAAGGAGGTAAAGGAGAAGGCGTTTCTATTATAGATATAGAAGGTGGTTGGAATTTTAATCATGAAGACTTGAGAAAGAATCAAGGCGGTATTATTGCAGGAACTAATTCAGAAAAAGCAGCTTGGAGAAATCATGGTACAGCAGTACTCGGACAGATTGGTGGTGACGAAAATACGAATGGAATTGTAGGAATTGCTCCTAAAGCTAATATTCGTTCTTGTTCTATTTTAGGAAATGATATGTCTACTTCTACAGCTATTTTTAAGGCTGCCAATGCATTGGAAGAAGGAGATATTATTTTGATAGAAGTACATCGTCCTGGGCCTCGTTTTGGTTATGAAAGTCGAACGGATCAAAAAGGATATATACCGATAGAATGGTGGCCTGATGATTTTGATGCTATTACTTATGCAACTGCTAAAGGGATAATTGTTGTTGAAGTAGGAGGCAATGGAGCAGAAGATTTAGATCATCCGATTTACGATATAGGAAATAAATTATTCCCGACTAATTGGTCAAATCCATTTAAGCGAACAGCAAATAGTGATTGTGGAGCAATATTGGTAGGTGCTGGTGCTCCTCCAACGGGCACCCATGGAAGAAACCATGGTCCAGGTAGATCACGTTTAGCTTTTTCAAATTACGGATCGTGTATAGATGCACAAGGATGGGGAGAAGAAGTAACGACTTGTGCATATGGTGATTTAGTAGGAGGTTCCAATCAAAATACTTGGTATACAGATACCTTTAGTGGTACTTCGAGTGCTTCACCGATCGTAGTAGGGGCAATTGCTTGTATACAAGGCATTTTAAGTGCAAATGGAAAAGTAAAACTAACACCTGCTCGTACTCGTGCCATACTTAGGCGTACAGGAAGCCTACAACAAGATGCTCCTCAACGATCAATTAAGCAGCGGATTGGCAACTTGCCTGATTTGCGGCAAATCATTAAAGAAGCAATGGGGCAAAAAAGCTGGACAGGAGTTCAGTTTGCTGGAAAAGTTGATGCTGGAGAAACAGCAAAATGGTTTACTCATAGTTGGCCAGCACACTGGCATGTTGTTTGGACAATTTTGCCAGCTCCTAACCAAAAGGGAACTCCTGAGCTAGACTACAAAATTCATGTGGAACGCGAATCACATAAATATGTTCGCTACAATATAGAAGTAACCAATCTAGCAACAAAAGATATTACGATAGAAGCACGATATGCAGTTGTAGGCTGGTAAGAAAAATTGAATTAGGCAAACTAAAGTTAATAAATCATCAATAGGACTAAATGTTTTTTCACCAAACAAGGCAAAAAAGTAGGAGATGCAGAGCATCGGCGAGGTTTTTTAACGTAGTATGGTAAAAAAAGATGACGTCTAAATTGGGGAATTTATTGTTTTAATTTGCCTTAAAGAAAAAAAATAAAATGAAATATTACATGGATAGTAATATGGGATTACCCCCCAATAAAAACCACATTGGTAGAGCCGCTCAAAATGCAGGGGCTCCGCCAGAGTGGTTGGTCGATGCAATCGAAAATGAGCGTAATAATGGTCAATCTGTATTAACAAATATCAACTTAAGATTGAAAGATTGGACAGATAAATCGGCCTTGCGAGAAATAGATTAATTGAGAAATTCGCATAGTTAAAATAGATTCTTATTGAAAAGGAAATTAGATTATCATATCTAGTTTCCTTTCTTTATTTTTGCCGAATGAAGAAAATAGGACTCCTCTCAGATACACATAGCCACCTAGAAGAAAAGCTATTTGACTTTTTTAAAGACTGTGATGAAATTTGGCATGCTGGCGATATAGGTAAATTTGAAGTAGTTGAAAAACTAGAAGCATTCAAACCATTTAAGGCGGTATATGGTAATATAGATGGTGCAAAAGTACGACGAGAATTTCCACTCGATCTTCGGTTCGATTGCGAAGGAGTAGATGTCTGGATCACACACATTGGTGGTTACCCTGGAAGATACAATAAACGCGTAAGAGAATTGATGCAAGAAAATCCGCCAGATTTATTTATTTGTGGACACTCTCATATTTTGAAAGTGATGCCAGATAAAAAGTATGATTTATTACATATCAATCCAGGTGCTTGTGGGGTACATGGTTTTCACAAAATGAAAACAGCCATTCGTTTTGATATAGAGGAAGCAAAGATTAAGAACCTCGAAGTCATTGAATTGGGACTTCGAGGTGCTATAAAATGATGATCTTCTAATCAAGTCTGTACGGAAAATGTCTTGAAGCACGACGATTGATAAGGTCTACTATTTGATCTGGTTGTTGTTGCCAGTTTGCTTGACAAGCATAGTTGATTGACCAAAGAACATTTCCTCCTTCAGAACCTACAATAGCGAAGTCTGTCTTAACATTTTTATTATTGGTTCTGACATGTGGAAGTCTATTTGAAACAAAAACATTCAGAATAGCTGATCCGATATCAATACCTGCTGAGAGGGCATCTGAAAAATATTTTTCCTTATGGATACGTCCTTTTACTACAGCATCGACACCTAATAATTTAGCCATATCTTCAGGTGATTTATTCCAAGAATCTATAATTGAAATATTATTTTCTTTTAAGATGCTCATTGTTTTACTGTAATGTTGGATATTTATTCGAAGCGCTTTTTTGCCTTTACGTGTACTTTGTAATATTTGATTATGAAAAGATGCTTGGAATGCAGTGCTTTCATTCTCATTAATTTTTTCAATCATTTCTGATGTAACTTCTGGAGGAACATGACCCGAAGTATGCACTTCGAAAGGTAAGATAGCGATCGTTTTGTGCGTTTGTGTAATTTCTTCAAAATTAGCTGCTGCATAATATTGCTTGCAACTGGTCAAAGAAAGCATGAGTAGGAAGAAAAAAATATTTCTGGTTTTCATAAGCTTAAATTTTGTGTTGAATAAATTTTTATATTCTAAATATATTTCACAAAATTTAGATTTGCTAATTTCTTGAATTGATTTAAGATTCAATTAACGTTAAATATAAGACTTTAAGATTTTGTAAAGACAATTTAGTATGTAAGATACGTCCTTTTAAATCTTAAGTCTACTAGCTTTAGTTTTTAATCAATGCTGGTTTTTTCCAAGCGATTATTTAAATTTTCTTTTTTGATAAGTAGTTTAAAAGCTTTTTTGATATCTTCAAACGCTGATATAATTAGAATATAATATTGTTCTCCGTTGACAATATTTGTTATTAAAATATTTTCAGGATTCTCCATTTTGGGTAACCAATCAATTCTTTTACTTAAGAAATCATATCGCTTAGATTTAGAATCTAGTATGATCATTTTTGTTCCTAAGGTATGTTGCCAATCAAGAAGATTTTGTTCATTTAAGGGAGTGATATCTTGAATGGAGCGCATATCAAAATATTCGAAAAAATAAGGGAAGACCACATTAGGGTTTGACATAGATTCACTCATCAATAAATTAACATTACTCATGTTTAATTTGATCGAAGTAAGATCATCAGCAAATTTATGCTCATACAATTGTAAATAGCGATTAACGAAATCAGTATCCAATGTTTTGTCGCTGTCCATATACTCTTCCACCAAATCAAAGATAGCTTTACCTACATTATTCACTTGCTCAACAGCATACCACATATCAGGATCTAATTTTCCGATAAGTTCTTTATAATACCAACCTTGACCTATAGCTGTTGCAACAGCTTCATCTAAAACCTGATACCCAATAATTTTAAATTTAGAAGAATGGTTGAGAAATATCTTTTCCTGTTCATGTTGAATATCCTTCGTTTGATTTTTGTAGAGGATGTGGCAAAGTTCGTGAAAAATCACACCTAAGTCTTTCGCTAAGTTTGGATTTTTTTTAATCTTAATAGAATAAGTAAGTGTATTTCCTTCGGGTGTAGCGATTTCATAGATGGCGCCATTATGATCAGGTATTGGTAAAATGAACACTTTAAATGGTATAGAGTGATTCCAGGTTGAGCGATAGAAATTAGCGGCCTTTTTGAAGTTTCTTTGAAAATTTCCTTTAAGTGCTTCTTTGCGAAGTTGCTTTAGATAGTTATCTAATGGCTCCTTATTGGGTTCCCAAACCAATTGTTCATGTACTGGTTCTAGTATTTTTACACTTTCTATCAAATCCGATAAATCATTGGCTGGTAACATTCCTATTATTCTGCTACTAAAATCATCTAGATTAGTTGAGGTCGATGCAGCAATCTTTAGTAACTGCCAAAGCTGAATGCCATTGTATCTATGTTTAGGATAGCCTTCAAATTTGTACTCATAAAAAGTATTGATTTGTTGTATTTTAGTTATTGCTTTCTGAATCGTTTCTTCTTTTGCAAAATCACTTTCGTCAAAAATCACTTTCATGGTTGGGGAAGTCCCCATA
>JAHDIP010000348.1 GCA_020630735.1 Saprospiraceae bacterium
AAGATTGTTAATCGTTAGATTCATTTCGCTTTGTTATATTTTCATTCAATATCAACATTCAAAACGAACTTAAGTAAAATTTTCGATTAGTAAGGTTAAAGGTTAGACGAATGAGGTTCTATCATTTCAATCTACTTGACACCTTGAATATTATAAACGATACCTATTGAATAAGCAAGTAAAGAAGCTGCACTTATTTCAGTCTTTATAGACAACTGTGTATTAATCGGTATATCTATACCCACTCCAAGATCAATAGTAGGTAGAATTCCAAGACCTTTTTCTTGCGTTTCATTATCTGTTCCATAAAGCAAAGATAAGCCTATACCAAAATAAGCATAAGGTTGTACAGCTCCAAGCAAGATTTTTTGATTAACACCTGCGACGAAAGGAACGCAAACAAAATTGTCACCTTCTTCAGAAGAATATATATAATGTGTTTTTAATAACATAGATGTTTTCCTGCCAAAATTAGAAAAGGTTCTACTATAAATTAATCCGATAGAAAAAGGTTTTCCATAATCTCTCAAATCAAGTAATGCTGGCCCTCCAATTAGAGCAAGCTGATGTACAATTCTTTTTGTAGGATATTGTTTAACTTCCGAGTCCAAACAATTATTAAGACTTTTCACATAATCCATTAAAATTGATTGCCTCATTTTAGTAGGATCTTTTGTAGCTTTTTTACATGTTCTAAATGATGAATTTTTCTTTTCTTCAGCATTTATTTTTTCAATCACTTCCAATGATCTGTTTTCTTTGTTTTTGTTTTTTTTAGTATAAACAACCGTCCGATCTTCATTGACAATAAAATAACGTTCGTTATTTGGGTCTATATGATGTACTAAATCAACTTCCCCCTCTAGCATTTTTTTTTACTAAAATGACATCTTCATCTATTTCTAATGTTTTATAGCTAATTCCATCTTCGAATGTAAGGCTGACAATATCTTTAACTAAAACAAAGGCTTCTTCGTCCCCAGTTTTGTAGTAAATTTTACCATCAATTCGCTCTTCAACAAATGTTTGAATAGCTCCTTCAATTACTTCATTCGATTTCAATTCTATTTGACCATTTACATATTTAACAAATTTCTGAGCAGAAAGATTGCTAAAAACCAAACACATTATCAAAAAGCATATTATATACCTCATAATTCCTATCGTTATAATATAACAATTATATTCCGTAAAAAATATGGAAAACTAAAGATTTACCCCAAACAAAAGCCCAAAAGAAAATATTTTTTGTTTGACATCTTCGGTTGTTATATCGGTCGCAGAGTATTTCACCCTCGGCTCTATGTTGATTGTTGATTTGTATGTCTTGACTTTAAACCCTATCCCCAGATATAGTTCATTATTTAATTTTCTAAAATGCTCACCCAAAATAGGAACAATCACTTTAGGAAGACTACATTCATATAACAAGCCTTCGTAAATATGTTTTCTTTTAAAATTTACAATATTACCAACAACAAGGTATATATCCTTTCGATCATCCAAATTATAATTGTAGACAAAAGCAATTGGTACACCTAATGTATTTAATTCTGAAAAAGTATCATAATGACTACTTTCATTATTTCTATCGCAAAAAAAGGAAGGCGAATAATCTCTTATTTGATAAAAGACTCTGTTATAAAGTGCACCAAATCTAAGTCCATATTTAGGTGTAAACTTGTAGGTAACAGAAAGAATAAACTCTCCTGAGTATCTACCAATAAACTTTTGGTTTTCACCTATTGCCTCACTTACAGCATTAAGGTTCTTTTTCCTATAATAAGCAATATTAAGTTCTACTTTTCTTTCTTTTACTTGTCCATAGCTTACATCTGTCCAAAACAGTGCAAATAAAATTGTAATTAATAACTTCTGTTTCATATACTTTTAAATTTAAATTTTACAAAACCCGAATCATATAGTGTACTTACTAATTAGACCACTCTAAATAAACAAATCAAGGATGCCTCAATGACTAAGTAACGATAATATACTGAACCCAAAATAGTTTTCGAATTGCCAAACGTTTAAAGCTACTGAACATCAAACGATTGCAAGCGATAATGATCCGATAACCGAATACTGGTAAGTACAATAGGAAGCAAATTAGCGATCAATAAAAAGGTAGAACGTATAAAAATATGTTCTATCTAATCAAAGATAGTAAAAAATTACTACCTCTTAGTAACAGGAAATTTCATTCTATAATCCGTATCTATTTTTCCTTTTTTGATATTCTCTAACTTTCTACGCACCAATCGGCGCTTCAAAGGCTTAAGCAATTCCGTGAATAAGATGCCATCTATGTGATCGTATTCATGTTGTATTACTCTAGCATTGATACCTGTAAATAATTCGGTATGCTCTTTAAAGTTTTCATCAAAATACTTCAAGCGCAATTGTGAAGGTCTCGATACATCTCCTCGTACTTTAGGTATACTTAGACATCCTTCTTCATACGCCCACTCTTTTCCACCTTCCTCAACTTTCTGTGCATTAATGAAAACTTTTTTTATTCCTTTCTCAACTTTTGCTCCTTCTTCGTCCGATTCGATCTGTACTGTATCTACCAAAAATAATCGGATCGCACGACCAATTTGAGGCGCAGCCAATCCAATACCTTGAGCATTGTACATGGTCTCCCACATATTTTCAATTAATTCTTTTAGTTCCGGATAATCTTTATCAATCTCCTCTCCTACTTTTTTTAAAACAGGTTGCCCATAAGCATAGATAGGTAAAATCATATTCTCTTTTATCGTTTAGCTTCTAAATATTCTTCCAAAATCAAAGCAGCACTGATCTTATCAACCAATCCTTTTTCTCGTCGCTTTTTCTTTTTAGCACCACTTCTTAAAATTATTTCTTTCGCATCTTTTGAGGTATAACGCTCATCCTGACGAGCCAGTTCAATCGAAGGATAAAGTTTACGGAGTTTATTCATAAAACCTTTAATCAAATGTTCAATCTTAGTTGGTGTGCCATCTATATGTGTTGGTTCACCTACCACAATACATTCCACCTCTTCTTCTCCAAGATACTTTTCCAAAAAGTCAAATACCTCTACTGTTGGCACCGTTGTCAATGCACTAGAGATGATTTGGAGTGGGTCTGTTACTGCAATTCCCACTCGTTTTGTTCCATAATCGATACCCATTATTCTCGCCACAGCGCAAATATAATAAATTTCAAGTCTATGCCTCCCTTATACACAGATTGGAGTGGATTTTTTCTCTCTACTGCAAAGGATTTTCGTGTATTTTTCCTTGGTACATGTTTTTCTTTCGTAATTATTCTAAATTTTAATCCCTTACTCAGAACCAAAAATTGTTGAAAATTAGTTCGCAAAACTTTTAAACAGACTCTAATACTTTACTATTTTCATTAGACATTTTTATTTTCATTATTCGGGGTCTACCCTACGGGTCGCTACGTTACGTAGTTCGCTATTCGCTCAGCCCTGCGGGCCCACGCAAAAGCGTGGCTACTTCACATCGCTAGCCCACTTTCATCTGTTTGAAATTTACTTTAAGTTCAAAAACAACCCTATCTGCTAAGCGTAGTTTGCAACTACACTTGACTATTTTGCTGTTTCTAACAGCACCTTTTGCACGATGCTAAAAGAATAATTCGTTTTAATCATTCCTTTGTGTGCCTGCCTGTCGCAGACAGGTTTAAGCCTTAAGCATGGACGTTTCATCTCTACTTAATTTTCACCAAAATAAAAATGGTAAATACAATTTCTTGCATTCACCATAACAAACTCAGGTGCTAAAAAAAGGGAGCCCCCCTTCGTCTCACTGAAGGAAGGCCATCCCAAAAACTGAATCTTAAGTAATTCGATTAGAACTAAAAATTCAAATCAAATAAATTCGTTTATATTAGTCTACTAACAACATCTTCTTAACAGCAGTGTTGTTTGCAGTTTCTAACTTGTAGTAAAGTACACCTGCACCAGACAAGTCAGCTTTGTTAACTTGTACTTCGTTATAACCTTTTGCAAAAGCACCTTTGTTCACCATCAATACTTTACCAGATACATCGTATACAGTAAGTGTAGCATTACCTGCTTCAGCTAAGTTAAAGCTGATTGCAGTTGATTGAGTGAATGGATTAGGTCTGTTTTGGAATAACTCAAAAGTACTTGCAGTCGCTTGACCATTGAATGTAAGTGCAACATCTAATAAATCAGCATTAGCATTGTATGCCTCAGCAGTAGTGTAACGAGAGTTAATCGTCAATGCTTTGCTTAACTCTACATCAGACTTAGCAGTAAATGTTAGACTGAAAGCAGCTTTCTCAACTGTAGTTGTATTCCAACTAGTTGTGATTACACCTTCGTCAAGCATTGCTAAACCAAAGTTGTCAGCATTACCATTAACAACATCTACAAATTCTAAAGCATTTTGATCAAAGTTCAATGTGAATTGGTAACCTAAAGCAGCTTGGTCAGCAGCAAAGTCTACAGTTACAGTTTCACCAGCTTTCACTAATTGATTTTCAACATTGAATGCCAATGAACCTACTTTGTTACGGTTTTGAGTTCCAACTAAACCTTCATTTGCGATAGCAGAGTTGTTTACATCACCTACTTTGATAGATACAAAGTCAGTAGCCATTTCGTTATCATCTAAATCATTGAAAGAGATAACTTCAGGGAATGTTGTTTCAAATGGATTAGAACTAGGGAATACAAAATCTTTGTCTACAAATCTCCAAGATGTATTGTTTTCAAACTCTGTATCGATGTGTAAGATTAATCGACGAATCTGTACAATATCAAATGTAGAAACAGTATTAGAACGGTTTACATCTGCAGCAATAATCTTGTAAGGAGAATCTAAAGGAGCAACACCTAAGATGTGCTTTTGGATTAATACAAGGTCATAAGTAGATACACCATTTGAGTGATTGATATCCTTCTCAGGTGTTACAGTATAGTTACCATGCATTGGTACATTTTCAAATGTAAATCCATCAAGATCAGTAATTACAGTTGGGAAAGTAACACCAGCTCCAGCCATAGTGATAGATACGTCTGTTACGTCCATATCCATTTCATCTTGAAGTCTACCCATAATCATTGCACCAGTTGGATCTGGATCACCACATGATCCATTTGGATCTTGGATTACTACATATGTACGGCAGTGATCAGCATTTCCTGCTTCATCAA
>JAHDIP010000056.1 GCA_020630735.1 Saprospiraceae bacterium
AGGAGCACCAGAACCGATTCGATCGGCATTGATAGAAGGTGCTTCTTGGTGGAATCAAGCGTTCGAAGCAGCAGGATACAAAAATGCCTTTCAGGTAAAAGTATTTCCAGAAGGAGCAGATCCAATGGATGTTCGATATAATCTCATTCAGTGGGTACATCGTTCGACACGTGGTTGGTCGTATGGAGGTTCAGTGTCCGATCCTCGTACAGGTGAGATCATAAAGGGGCATGTATCTTTAGGTTCTTTGCGAGTACGCCAAGACTTTTTGATTGCACAAGGATTAATTGCTCCTTACGAAAAAGGTGAACCCGTTTCAGATGAAATGGAACAAATGGCTTTAGCTCGATTGCGCCAATTATCAGCTCATGAAGTCGGACACACTTTAGGCATTGCACACAACTTTGCAGCAAGTACTAATGATCGTGCTTCCGTCATGGATTATCCTCATCCATATATTAGCTTGAAGACAGATGGCAGTCTCGATTTTTCGAAAGCATATGATGATAAAATTGGTGCTTGGGATAAGCGAACAGTTATATATGGCTACCAAGATTTTCCAGAAGAGACAGATGAATCGAAAGTATTGAATGATATTATAGACGAATCTATCAAAATGGGCTTACGCTATATTTCTGATAGCGATGCTCGTCCTCAAGGTGGTTCGCATCCGTATGCGCACCTTTGGGATAATGGAAGCGATGCAGTTGAGGAATTGAACCGAATGATGGAAGTGCGAAAAGTTGCTCTTGCAAATTTTAGTGAAAAAGCAATTCCATTAAATACCCCAATGTCAAGCTTAGAAGAAGTTTTAGTACCGCTTTATTTATCGCATCGTTATCAAGTAGAAGGTGTAGTAAAATTGATAGGAGGACTTGACTATTCATATGCTATGCGAGGCGATGGACAAACAGTTACTAAAATAATTTCGGCAGATATGCAGCGAAAAGCTTTAGATGCACTTCTTGCGACTTTAGAGCCAGAAGTTTTGGCAATAACTGAAACGATTTTACAACTTATTCCGCCAAAAACATTTGGCTACGATAGAGGTCGAGAAAGTTTTAAAGTACGCACTAGAGGTTTTGATCCCATTGCTGCTGCCGAAAGTTCTGCTAATCACAGTCTTCAATTGTTGTTAAATCCTGCAAGAGTAACACGCCTTATTGAGCATCATGCACGAGATCAATCGATGCCATCCTTGGCAACAGTTATTGAAGATTTACTAAATACAACTTGGAAAGCTCAACATAAAAATTCTTACCACACTGAAATTGGTCGAGCCATTAATCTGTTAGTACTTCATCACTTAATGCATTTAGCCGTAGATGAAAATGCATCGGCTCAAGCGAATGCGATTGCTTTTTTTAAGATCAATGAACTAGAAAAGTGGTTGGAAAATAAAAAGAACAGTGCTGATAAAGACCAAGTTGCACATTATCTATTAGCTCAATTCAAAATAAAACAATTTAAAGACGATCCTCAAGAGATGCTTTTATCAAAACCATTAGATTTGCCTGCAGGATCACCTATTGGTCAAGAATGGAAATGTGGAGGAATACATTAATGTTTATGAGTATGTTTATTTCAATAAAATATAATTTTTATATTCTCCGATGCGATAGCCAGTCAATTGTTCAAAGCTATTAGAGAGTTTTTCCTTTAATGATTTTTTTTGTTGAGTGGGGTCGAAGTTGAATTGCCAATTCATTTTAGCAATTCGTTCTTGCATCACTTTTGGGTGAGTACCTTCAAACTTTTCAAGCGAATCAATTTTGGAGTAATCAAAACTTGTTACATCCGCCACATGATTGTCAACCCAAGTATCATCATGCCAAAGCTTATTGAAAGAACGTTGTTTGAGTTGTTGCTGTTGAGGATGTTTTACCCAACCATAATGATGGATATAAGCATCAAGCTGTTTGACTTTAAGTTTTTGTCCATGCTTTCGAAAGCCTTGTGCATCTTTATACGAGCGAATGGCTTTATCTTTTCGTACAATCCGAATTTCCTTTCGATACCAACGTCGGGAGTTTCCGATATAATCATACGAACCATAAAAATGTCTATAATTAAATAACAGCCCTTCAATTTCTACTTCATCTTTATAACGTAGCATTTGTTTTTGGATATGAGGCCAATCCTTTTCATGTACCAATTCGTCACCTTGTATATAAAAACACCAATCGGCATCGTCTACAATCGCATCAAAAGCCTTGTTGGTTTCAATGGCAAGTACTTGTCCGCCTTCTCGCAAACGATCATCCCAAACAGTTTCAATGATCTGTATTTTATCTGATGGTATAGACTGGATCAGTTGAAGTGTTTCATCCTCTGATTTTCCAACGGCAACTACAAATGTATTACAAATCGGCAAAATGGATTGGATAGCCTCTACTATTGGATAGTCGTATTTGATTGCGTTTTTGACAAAGCTAAAGCCTACTACTTTCATTTACCTATTTATATATTGAATACAAAAATGTTTTGAGTTGCCAAGCGATGGAAACTCTTAATATCAAAAAAATCTACTTATGATGATCTGAAAACCAAATATTAGTTGGTATAAAAACTTTCTGTATGGAATTACGTAAAGATAAGTAAAACAGCAAAATAGATATGAAAAATTCCTATTATTGTGGACTAAACATACAGGATATATGAAGAAACTATTTCGTTTACTCTTCCGAGTACTACTTTTTGCATGTATTATTATTTTGGGTTTTGTGATTATCAATACACTTGGTTATAGTTCAAAACAGATAAAAGTAGATACGATTAATAAAACTGATATAGATGATAAGGTTGCTGAACGACTAGGAGGAGCTATTCAAATTCCTTCGGTTTCTACAGAAATAGGAATTGATTCGGCAGCTTTTGGACAACTCCTTTCTTATATAGATAGCCAATTTGTATTAGTTGATTCTTTGCTTGATAAACAAACTATCAATGAGTTTAGTCGTATTTATAAATGGACAGGGCGGAAGCCTAATCTAAAACCTATTTTGCTTTTAGCTCATTTGGATGTCGTACCAGTTGATAAAGCAACAGAAGGTAAATGGGAGCAAGATCCTTTTAGTGGTGCTATAAAAGATGGTTATGTTTGGGGGCGAGGTACATTAGATGATAAAGTAAGTGTACTAAGTATTCTGGAGTCTATAGAAAGTTTATTACAACAAAATTATTTTCCAGAACGCACTTTATATTTAGCATTTGGGCATGATGAAGAGATCGGAGGTAAAGCAGGAGCAAAATCAATTAGTCGCCTATTTCAACAGCAAGGAATTTCATTTGAATATATTTTGGATGAAGGAAGTTTGCTTATAAAGCAAGCATTACCTTCTATAAAAAAACCTATAGCTCTTATTGGTATTGCAGAGAAAGGATATGTGACGTTAAATATAGCTGTACGACTAGAAAATGGTGGTCATTCTTCAATTCCTCCTACTGAAGGAACAGCAATAGGTATTTTAAGTAAAGCGATTGCTACATTAGAAGAAGAACAGTTTCCTGCTCAACTAGCAGGAGCTTCCAAAAAAATGTTCGAATATACAGGACCTGAAATGACACTACCTTCTAAAGCAATTTTTGCCAACATTTGGTTGTTTGAAGGAATGTTACTTCGGCAACTTGAACAAAATACGACTACTAATGCGATGGTCAGAACGACTACTGCACCAACGATGATTAGAGGAGGCATAAAAGAAAATGTATTACCATCAACAGTTTCAGGAAAAATAAATTTTAGAATTGCACCTGGAGAAACTCCTGAGTCAGTCTTAGATTATGTAAAGCAAACGATAGATGATGATCGAGTAATTGTTACTATCAATAAGGAAACAGCTATGAATCCATCTAAAGTATCGCCTACGAATGCTTTTGGTTTCGAAATTATTCAAAAAACAGCACAAGAGCTTTTTCCAGATATTATTGTAGCGCCTTCTTTAGTAGTAGCAGCAACTGACTGCCGACATTATGGCGAAGTTTCGGATAATATCTATCGCTTTATGCCCTTGATGTTGGAGCGTAGCGATCTTAAACGCATTCATGGTATTAATGAACGTGTAAGTGTCGAAGGCTATAAAAATATGATTCGTTTCTATCAGCAATTGATTCGAAATAGCTGTAAATAATCAGTGAGCATTACAACGAAATATAAATTAAAAAACCAGACTGCCTTGTATCAACAAAGCAATCTGATTTTTTTTAATTCTCAATAAAATTACTCTTCTAATAATAACTGAGCATTAGCACCTTTTACTTGCCAGCTTAGGCAGCGGAGAGATCCACCCATAAAACAAACACCTTCTGCAGCGATAGGTACAACTTGTTTGTCGGTATGAGACCGAACTATTTGCAACATTTGATTATCATAAGGAGAGTCAAATATTGGCATATAGATATAGTTGTCTGTTACAAGTGAGTTGACAAAAATATTGCAAGCGGAGGTAAATCCTTGCCAAGTATCGTCTTCATAATAATCGTCTACAACGACGATTTCTACTCCAGGAAATGCTTGTTCAAGTTCATTGATTGTTTGATTATGTTGAGGTTGTGGTAATTGATGGAGCAGTACTTTATTATCAGATACCCACATGATCATTCCATCGGCATGACCAGTAGCATCGCCAGGTACTTCAGGTATAATGGCTACTTGGCTAAGGCCCATTAGTTGTTTCAATTTATTCTTAGCTTGATTCATTGTAAATTGAGGATTATCCCACAAGAATCGATCAGTAACGATTACTCTATTCGATCCATTGTCGACAACATTTCCTCCATCTAAAATTAGGTTTGTTTTTTTACTATAGCTTAAGCCATTATTGTAAAACCAATCTTCAAAACTATTGTCAATTAAGTTGGAAGTATATGCATCTTGAAAGTCAGGTAAGTAATTAAACTTAATTTGCTTGGAAGGCATGACAGGAGCAAAATCTCTGATCCAAATATCTTCAATATTCGCTTCGACCAAAACGTAGTTTGGTACTTTTCCTTGAAAATAGGGTAAGGTTTCGGCATCTGCTAAAATGATAATTTCATCATTGCCTTGATCAACTTTGTTAGCGAAGTCAGCCATATAATCAATAATTTGATCGAATGCTGAAGCATAATAATTGTTGAGTACAGAAGGAGCCGATAATACAATTACAGATTGGTCATTTCCTGCTTTTTTTTCGTTTGTTACAGGAGTTATATCCATTTCTGGATGTATTAATGTTTCTTTTTGACAAGCGGTCAATAAACTTAAAATTAATAAAGCGATCATTACTTGCATTTTGGATTGTTTCATGATATTAAATTTAAATGAAAAAAACTAATTTTTATTAGACAACAGGAAGCTTATTATTTTCCTATTTCTTTGTTTTATACTTCAAAGAAAGGAGGAAAAAGAAGGACTTGAAAGCTTATTCCACGAGTGGTCAAAATAAAGTAATGAATGTTGCTTTTCTAGTAGTTAATAGTTGAAATTCCATTCGTTCCCCAAAAAGGGGCATTCGTGAAGTAAAGGAGCCGATTAAATGAAAAAGTTATCGTTTCGCATAGAAAAAGTCTATTTTTGATACTGAAATGAAAAACTTACTAGATAAAATAAAAGGACTTGATCAGCTTGTCTTTTGGTTGTTCATTTATCTCTTCGTTTTCGATTATCACTTCTTGGAAGATAATTGGGGAGATGCCATAAAGAATACGTTTCTTGAGGTAAGTACTTATGCATTCATTGTATATGCCAATTATTTATTGCTCATTCCATTGTTTCTGAAAAAAAGACGTTTTATACTATATAGCTTAAGTTGTATCGTATTGGCATTAGTCTACATTTACACACTTCGTTATTCGGGAATAGAAAAAATACTTTACGAATGGAATGGTTGGCGGAATATTTTTTCAATGCTGATAAATACAATCTTGTTCTTATTGATTTCTACATTGTATTGGTATTATCAACAGTGGCAATTAGAAAAAGAAAAACGGTTAAGAATACGTAGTGAAAAATTAGAAGCAGAGTTGAAGTTTTTGAAAACGCAAATTAGCCCACATTTTATTTTTAATACATTGAATAATATATACTCTCTAGTTGTCCAACAACATGATAACGCAGCACCAATGATTGCTAAACTTTCCACGATTTTGCGTTATGTATTGTATGAATCTTCCGAAAATAAAGTATTACTGAAGAAGGAGCTAAATGCACTCGAAAACTATATAGGCTTGCATTTACTCCGAAAACCAAAGTCAGAAAATATAGATTTTTATCAAGAGGGAAAAATTGCGGATATAAAAATAGCTCCTTTATTATTGATCAATTTTGTAGAGAATTGTTTTAAACATAGTGATATCGACAAAAATGAAGGAGCTTGGATAAAAGTAAGTTGTATTATTGACGAAACGCATGTGCATTTTACTACCGAAAATAGTAAAGATGGTAAGGACATGGCTTCTAAAAATAGTGAAGGAGGTATTGGCATTGATAACGTAAAACGCCAACTAGCTCTTCATTATCCTGACAGACATCAGATAAAAATACAAGATGAACAAGATCGACATAAAGTGGATTTAAAAATAAAAATAGTATGACCAAGTATAAATGTTTGATTGTAGATGACGAACAACTTGCAAGAGATTTGCTCGAAAGTTATGTTAACAAAATAGAATACTTAGAATTGGTAGAGACTTGCTCTAGTGCTATCGAAGCGATGCAAGTCTTACAACAACAAGAAATTGATATTCTTTTTCTAGATATTCATATGCCTGATTTAAGCGGGATAGAACTATTAAAGATGCTAAAAAAACGACCTGCAACTATTTTTACAACTGCCTATTCAGAATACGCTTTGGAAGGTTATGAATTGGAAGTAGTCGATTATTTAGTAAAACCAATTGAATTTGATCGTTTCTTTAAAGCTGTTTCTAAAGCAATGGGGGCTTTGCAAAAAAATCAACCCATTCTATTGCAAAACAGAGCACCTATAGATACTCAGGAAACATATTTTTTTGTTAAATCAGATGCTAAAATTATTCGAATTGCATTTGATGATGTTTTATTTATTGAAGCCCTACAAAAATATATTCGTATCTACACGACAAAAGAAAAGATTACAACCTTACTTTCTATTACCAAAGTCCTAGAATTATTACCTGCTCAACAATTTTATAGAATACATCGTTCGTATGTATTGAATATTGACAAGATAGATAACATTGAAGGTAATATGGTAAAGATTGGACCACATACCTTGACAATTAGTAAAGGTCAACGAGAAGGATTTTTTGAAGTAGTGAAATCCAAAGGATTTTTTCAATAAAAAGTTTTTTTTTAAACATTTCTATCTATATTCATGTTCATTCTTTTGAGTTGTTTTCTATTGTATTTATTAATTTGTTATTTTTTTAACGACAAGAGAATTGTATATTTGCTTAATATTTTTCGCTTTTCGTGAAAGATTTTTAAGCATGTTAAAAAAAAGGTAATGATCTATTTAGAAAGAGAATTATTAATGGACGTCTTTTATGAAGACTTACCCAGAGACCAGAATATTGGTCATAAACGTCAATTGAAAGAATCTATTTTCGATGGCGATGGAATTTTTGCCGCCAATTTTTTTGTAAAAAAAGGATACATAAGACTAACTGCCGACGAAGTCGAACGAGAAATACATGATATGTGGGACGAAAATCTGATTTCGGTAGATAGTTATGAAAATACACTACTACTACTTAGAAATGCACAAAATGGCTTAGAGAGAGTAACTACAATGATTGTTAATAAGAGAAGAATTATTGTAGATTAAAAATAGCTGTTTTTTTGGTGATGGACATTGGGTTCTAAAAGAATTATCCTTTATCTATTACTTGATGTCTTGCCATCCATTGTTTCATACTTTCTTTTTTTATTGCGGTTGCCATCATATCTGGAAAAAATTCAGGTGTGCAAGCAAAAGTAGGGATGTCTATACTTGAAAATTGTGTAGCAACTGACTTGTCATAAATAGGAGCACCTTCATCGTTTAGTGCCAACAAACTAATAAATTGTATTCCAGAAGATTTTATAGAAGCAGCACGACGTAGTAGTTCAGAAACATTTCCACCTTCACATAGATCGCTGATTAAGATTAGAATAGTATCGTTTGGATTTTGGACAAGTGTTTGGGCGTAGCCTAATGCTTTATTGATATCTGTCCCACCGCCTAGCTGGGTTCCGAATAATAAATCGACAGGATCATGCAGCTCATCTGTCAAATCAACAACGGCTGTATCGAAAACAACCATATGTGTTTTTAGAGACCGTAGAGAGGCCATTACTGCTCCAAATATACTCGCATACACAACTGAACTTGCCATCGAACCACTTTGATCAACAAGTAGAATAACCTTTCGAAGTGCTTGTCCTTTTTTGCCATAACCTCTAAAATGTTCTGGAATAATGGTTTTATATTCCTGCTGATAGTTTTTTAAATTGATTTGTATTGTTTTTTTCCAATCAATTTCATTGTGTTTTGGTCGGCGATTCTGAACGGACCTTCGCAAACTTCCTTCAATTGCTTGGCGAAGTGGATTCCTGATTTTTTTTTCTAATTGCTCTACTACCTTTCTGACGACTTGGCGGGCCGTTTGTTTTGTTTTTTGAGGCATTACTTTATTGAGCGAAATCAATGTACTCAATAATTGGACATCTGGTTCTAAGGCTTGTAGCATTTCGGGCTCCAGTAGCATTTCTTTCAATTTCAGGCGTTCAAGTGCGTCTTTTTGCATTAATTGGACAACAGATGTTGGAAAGTATTTTCGAATATCTCCCAACCACCTATTAACATTTGGTGAAGAACTACCCAATCCTCCACGTCCTTGTGCATCATAAAGTGCCTCTAAAACGCCATCCATTTGACCTTCTCCATCCTCTAAGGTTATTTCTTGTTGTGGATCAGCTTTACTGCCAAGAATGAGTCGCCATTTTCGTAATCGTTCTTCCATTCTAACAAAAGTACAAATTATTACAATCAATCGTTTTCTTTCAACAACTTCTTAAGTATCTTGCATGCTCGTTTAAAACGATCGGTATAAAATACCGAAGTAATTGAGGTATACTACTTAACTACTACTCAACGTCGAAGAAAACATTTAAGTGGCAGAAAAAAATACAGAAAAATTTAGTAACGAACAGGAGGAAGTCTTAAAATCCATTCGTGTTACACGAATTATCCTTCCTATCTTGATCGGAATTGCAGTAGTAGGCTACCTACTCTGGCAACAATTCGATCTAGCGACCTTTCGGGAAATAAAGTGGACGAGGCATACCCTTTTCTGGATATCGTTATCTGCTCTTCTGTTAGTTTGTCGTCATCTTGCCTATGCCGTTCGTCTACGAATATTGACAGAAGGTGAATTTACATGGCTAAAGTGTATTGAATTGGTTTTTATTTGGGAATTTAGTTCGGCGGTATCTCCAACAAGTGTTGGAGGCTCAGCTGTAGCACTTTTCGTATTATCTCAAGAAAAACTAACGACAGCTAAAACAACGGCTATTGTTATTTATACAGCCGTTATGGATACTATCTTTTTCATTGGTACATTGCCTATCTTATTTGCTATATTGGGGCCCATTATCATTCGACCCAACATGCACTCGTTAAGTGATTTGGATACTTGGGGGTATACCTTTGTAGGGGCTTATATTTTTATGGCGATTTATGGAAGTTTGTTTTTTTATGGTTTGTTTATTAGACCCATGCAGATAAAACGCCTTTTAGTTGGTGCTACCAAAATTCGATTTCTAAGAAAGTATCGACATAAAGCTGTAGAATTAGGAAATGATATTATTGTTGCTTCCAAAGAACTCTGGCGAAATAAATGGCCTTTTCATATTGGGGTATTTTTATCAACAGCTACTGCTTGGTCGTGTCGTTTTTTGCTCCTTAATTGCTTGATTATTGGTTTTGTGGTTACAACCCAAACAGACTTTTGGACGCAGTTTATCTTGTATGCACGTTTGGAAACGATGTTTGTGATTATGGCTTTTAGCCCAACACCTGGAGGAGTAGGTTTAGCCGAAATCGTTTTTACAGGGTTCTTAAGAGATTTTATGCCAGAAGGTAATAGGTTGTTACCTATTATTATTGCGTTTATTTGGCGATTTATGACTTATTACTTATACCTCATTATTGGAGCTATCATTATCCCGAATTGGATAAGAAAAATATTGAATGAACGAAAACGTAAAAAAGTATTAGAGGAAGAGTAAAACGAAAACCTATTCCTGTATTCAGTTTAAAGACCACCATTGGTAGCTATCGTTAGATGCTCAGTAGTTTTAATCGTTTGGCAATCCGAAAATCACTTTGGTTTCAGTATAGAAACATAAGTTCTTAACATGCATTGAGAGATAGCAAATAATACGACACAAATTTAGCCTTCACGAACTATGTAAGCTTCAATAAATATTCTAGAGCAAATTGGTAACCTCTTAAACCTAGACCAACAATACTGCCCACACAATTAGGGGCAAGAAAAGAATGATGTCTAAATTTTTCCCTAGCATGAATGTTTGAAATATGTACTTCGACAACGGGGGTCGAAATAGCAGCAATGGCATCGGCTATTGCTATAGAGGTATGGGTATAAGCACCAGCATTGATAATGATGCCATCATAGTTAAACCCTACTTCATGCAATTTATCAATTAGTGCGCCTTCTGAATTGGACTGATAATAATGCAATTGAATTTCCTTGTATCCACTTTTTAGAGAATCAAAGTAAGAGTCGAAAGATTGATGACCATAAATACTAGGTTCACGTTTTCCTAGAAGGTTGAGATTTGGGCCATTGAGAATTAAAATATCCATTCCGCAATTTATAAAAAAACGTGGTAGAAAAATAAATTCCTACCACGTTTTTGGTGAGTTGCAGATGAAATATTGACTTTTAATTTGCCATTTCTGATAAAAACTTGATACGCATCAATTGAATTTCTTCAATAGTAATATCGTCTTCTTTCAATTCTGAAAAAGCATGCTCAATGGAGTCGCTTTCTGCTTCCATAAAATATTCATAAATATCATCACGAGAATATTCATCAACATTATCTTCGATAAAATAGTCAATATTAACTTTTGTACCAGAAGTAACGATCATATCTAGCTCATGAAGCATATCTTCCATTGACATTTGATTCGACTCCGCAATATCATTGAGTGGAATCTTACGATCAATAGCCTGGATGATATTAATTTTTATTTTTGACTTATCTGCTACTTGTTTGATCACCAATTCTGTTGGACGATCAATATCATTTTCCTCAACGTATTTTTTGATAAGCTCAGTAAAAGGCTTTCCGTATCGGATAGCTTTACCTTTACTCACACCCGTTATATTACCCATATCTTCCATGCTAACTGGATAATGCGTAGCCATATCCTCTAGCGATGGATCTTGGAAAATAACGAAAGGAGGAATATCTTTTTGTTTAGCGATAGACTTTCTCAAATCTTTTAGTAGCTTCATCAAGGTATTATCCAATACAGCTGTTCTACCAGAAGATTCACCTGTATCCATAAATTCTTTATCGTAATTATGGTTAATCGAGATCAAGAACGAATGAGGCGATTTGATAAATTCTTTTCCTTTGTCCGTCAATTTCAGTAGACCATAATTTTCGATGTCCTTATAAAGAAGATCATTTAAAAGAGCCTGTCTAAAAATAGAATGCCAGTACGTTTCATCTTTTTCTTTCCCTACTGCAAAAAGCTCTAATTTATCATGTTTAAAATCAATTAACTCTTTCGTGTTTTTACCAAGCATGAAATCGACTAGCATCTTAATGCCGTAATTTTCATTGAGCAAATCAATAGACCGAATTGCTTGGTGAACTTCTGTCATTGCCTCCTCTTTCTCTTTAGGATGGCGACAGTTGTCACACATTTTACTACAATCATCAGCACTAAATTCTTCACCAAAATAATGCAATAAAAAACGACGACGACAAGCAGTTGTCTCAGCGTAAGCTATTATTTCTTGCATTAATTGAGCGCCCATTTCTCTTTCCGAAACAGGTTTGTCTCTTAGAAATTTTTCGAGACGTAAAATATCTTTGTAAGAATAGTAAGCAATACATCGACCATCTAAACCATCACGTCCTGCTCGACCAGTCTCTTGGTAATAATTTTCTATACTTTTAGGAATATCGTAGTGGATAACAAAACGAACGTCTGGTTTATCAATACCCATACCGAATGCAATTGTAGCAACAATGACGTCAATATCTTCCATCAAGAAACCATCTTGTGTCTCACTACGTTTTTTTGCATCCAAACCAGCGTGATAAGGAGCAGCTTTGATATCATTTACGCAAAGCATTTTAGCAATTTCTTCAGTAGACTTTCTGCTTTGCACATATATAATACCAGAGTTGCCAGAATTTGCTTGAATTTCTTTGACAACCTGAATGATGCTTTTTATTGTTTGATCTTTCTTTCCCTTCGGTCGCATTTCGTAATAAAGATTATCTCTATTGAAAGAAGAAACAAAACTGTTTACTTCTCTCATGTTGAGATTCTTTACGATGTCAGTTCTAACTTTAGGAGTAGCAGTAGCTGTAAGTGCAATAATCGGAATTTCTTTGTCGATAGAATCGATCATTGTACGAATACGTCGGTATTCAGGACGAAAGTCGTGCCCCCATTCTGAAATACAATGTGCTTCATCTACAGCAACAAACGATAAATCTACTTGCTTGAAGAATTCGATATTCTCTTGTTTAGTAAGTGTCTCAGGGGCTATAAAAAGAACTTTTGTTCTACCTTCTGTTATGTCTGTTTTTACTTTTTTCATTTGGACCTTTGTCAACGACGAATTTAGGAAGTGTGCCACTTCATCCGTTTGACTATAGCTACGAATAGAATCTACCTGATTTTTCATCAGAGCTATTAAGGGGGAAATAACTATTGCAGTACCAGGAAGCATCAATGCAGGTAACTGATAGCAGAGTGATTTTCCACCACCAGTTGGCATGATTACAAAAGTATCTTTTTTATTTAATACACTTTTTATGATTGATTCTTGATTTCCTTTAAATTTGTCAAAACCAAAGTAATCCTGCAAGGATTGCAATAAATCAATATTACGTGTTTCTACCATTTATAAAATTATCTTTAAGCTAAAGAAAAATAGGTTTATTTTGTGCCTTCATTCTGGCAGATCGGGCAAAGGAATCTATAAAAAGGGCTATGTGTATTTATTCAGGTAATGAGCGTAAACAATATAAACCAAAAGCGAACGTATAAAAGGAACATAAAGCCTTTCCTATATTGTTTACTAGTTTTGTCAAGTATAAATATAGTGAAAAAATCTCTTTAAAAAAAGATTTAACACATTGAAGATCAAAATTTAGGTTTATTGGGTCGTATTAGATTCTTTTTTAATATATAGTGAAGCTATTTTGTATCACTATTACCATGCTCAGATTAAAAGCCATCAAAAATAAAAAAATTGTTGTGAATAACAAAAATAAAATTTTAGATACAGCTATGCGAACGGTTAGGATCGAAACGGAGACGATCGAAGCTTTACAGGCAAGTATAAATGATGATTTTTGTGCATCTGTAGAAATTATTTTTAATACTAGCGGACGTCTTGTTTTAAGTGGTATCGGAAAGAGTGCTCTGGTTGCCCAAAAAATTGTTGCTACGTTAAACTCCACAGGTACACCTTCGATCTTTATGCACGCTGCCGATGCTATACATGGTGATCTTGGAATGATTCGTCCAGAAGATATTGTTATGTGTATTTCCAAAAGTGGCGAAACAGCTGAAATAAAAGTTTTAATTCCGCTGCTTAAAAATATAGGAAATAAATTAATCGGGATGGTAAGTAATACCAATTCTTATTTGGCTAAACAAGCTGATTATATTTTGCATACACCTGTTTCCAAAGAGGCTGATCCAAATAACTTAGCACCAACGGCTAGTACAACTGCACAGATGGTAATGGGAGATGCTATAGCAACTTCTTTGCTTGCCTTACGTGGTTTCTCTCCAGAAGACTTTGCACAATTTCATCCTGGGGGCGCTTTAGGAAAACAACTTTATCTTAGAGTATACGACCTCTATCCACAAAACGAAAAGCCCAGTGTAAAACCAGACGATAATGTTAAAAATATAATTGTAGAAATGACTTCTAAACGATTAGGAGTTGCTGTAGTAGAAGATGAAGAAAGAAAAGTAGCTGGTATTATTACCGATGGTGATCTACGTCGAATGCTTGAACAAGGAAAGCAAATTGAAGAGGTGAATGCAAAAGATATTATGACATTGGCACCGAAAGTAATTGAAAAAAATGCCATGGCAGTAAATGCGCTTCAACTCATGCGAACAAATAGTATTACGCAGTTAGTCGTCGTTGATGAACAAGGAATCTACGAAGGGATTATACATTTGCATGATTTGATAAGAGAAGGATTGATATAGTTACAAATGAAAATAAAAGATAAAACCCAAATGGCAAGGCTCTTCAATATCGTCTAAAGATTAGAAATTGAGATTTTAACTTTCATCTTACATTTCTATTTGTTACTTATGAAAAAAAGCATATACTTTTTATTGATTTGTTGTTTGTATTGTT
Source organism: Saprospiraceae bacterium (assembly GCA_020630735.1). GTDB lineage: Bacteria > Bacteroidota > Bacteroidia > Chitinophagales > Saprospiraceae > JAHDIP01. Next base: position 14,605 of record JAHDIP010000056.1, read on the forward strand.
CTTGTAGGCATGAGCCTCCAAAACTGACAACAGCTTTCTATCATTGGAAAACAGCGTTAGCTTTATCCCAAGAAGAAAGAACTTACCTTGACTCCTTAAAAAGTAATAAACTTTATGTCAAGTTTTTTGATATTGATTGGGATGCTCAACAACAGATGGCAATTCCACTTGCAGAAGTTCAGGTAGCAGCACATACAATTCGTTCGCTAGAAGTCATTCCCTGTATTTTTATAACTAATAGAACATTTAAACAGTTGCCTGATGATCAGGTTGAAGATTTAACAGATAAGGTATTGAAAAAGATTAAGGAACTTGCACAACAATTGCCAGCGCATAAAATTAACGAATTACAATTTGATTGTGATTGGTCGAAGAGTACACGAGCCATTTATTTTCGATTTTTAGAAGTGATAAAAAAGAAGGCACCAGAATATTCCTTGTCGGCTACTATTCGATTGCATCAAATTAAGTTCGCAAACCAAACGGGAATTCCTCCTGTAGAACGAGGAATGCTGATGTGTTACAATATGGGCGACGTAGATAAGGTCGATACGCCAAATTCGATTTTTGATATAAACATACTGAAACAATACCTAGAAGGATTTGAAAATTACACACTCGATTTAGATATTGCTTTACCTATTTTTTATTGGGGTGTATTGATTCGAGATAATAAAGTGATTAAATTGATTAATAATTTAGATAGCGAAGCATTATCAGATTCGACACTTTTTGCAAAAAAAGATGCAATACATTTTGATGTATTAAAAAGTACGTACCTTAAAGGTTATTATCTTTACGAAGGAGATGAACTAAGGTTAGAACGTGTTTCTTTTCAGGATTTATCAGCGGGTGCTTATTTAATGAAAAATGTATTGCCGCAATACGATAGAACAATAAGTTATTATCACCTAGATACGACAACTATAAAATATTACCCCCATGGAAAGATGGAGAAGATATACACTATATTTTAAAACGACTTGTTCCTTCTTTTTAGGAATGATGTTAGTCTTGATGCCTGTTAAATTATCCATGGCTTGTGGAGGAGGTGATTACGAATTTCTAGGCTATTCCTTCTTGGATGTAAATGTATTGAATAAAGAATATGAATATGCACCTTACTTTCTAACTTTTAGCGACCTCTATCAGAATTTAGAAGAAACAAAAATTGTACAACAAAAAGATAACTTAGGAGAATGGAGTGATATTTTTTGCGGAATGTTTCCTAAAAAAGATTTAAGACAGATTATTTATAATGCAGCTATTTCAGATCTTAAGTTAATTCGAACCGCTACTGCGAGAGAAAAAAGCAACTTACCAGCTCGTCTATCGCAAAACGTATTTGCTCGACACCTAGTGGCCAATAAATGTGTGGAGACCATCAATTATCTCATTTTTACGAGACAATGTCAACCACATGTTGTAGCGAGTAGTAATAGTTGGGAAGCTCCTAAACGAGATTCTGTCAAAATGCAAAAACTGATAGAAGCAGGTGAAAAAAACTTTAAAAAAACAAAGTCCAATTATATTCGAATGCGCTATACTTATCAACTAGTACGTTTAGCCCATTATTCTAAAAACTATGAACAAGTACTTGATCTTTATCGCTACCTCATTCCTAAATTTGACAAACAAGAAAGCATCATCAACTATTGGACATTAGGACATCGTGCGGGCGCTTTGAGGGCTTTGGGGCAACGAGCGGAGGCTGCTTATTTGTACTCCCTCATTTTTCAATATTGTCCTAGTAAACGAGAGTCTGCTTTTCGTAGTTTTTATATTAAAACAGATCAAGAATGGGATGATTGTATGATGCTTTGTAAAAGTGATGCCGAACGAGCAACTCTTTATACGATTCGTGCCAATGCGGTTCATGCAAAATCAATAGAGGAGATGGAGAAAATTTATAAACTCGATCCTGAAAACGAGAACCTCGAATTGTTACTTGTGAAAGAAATGATGAAGGTGGAGAAAGATTTATTAGGTTTAGAATTCAATGATAAACGAAAATATAATAAACGAAATTTTAATATTCCTCGAAAGGATTCTGGTAAATATTTACTTCGATTACATGAATTTGTCCGAAAGTGTATAAAGGAAGATAAAGTAGGACATCCCGATCTTTGGGCAGTTGCTGATGGTTACTTGGAGTTTTTAGGTGGCGACTTTTATGCTGCTGAAAACACCTTTGCCAATCTCCGAAAAACGATAGATAATAAACCTCTTCAAAAACAGTTAGAAACGTTTCAATTAGCCCTGAAAATAGCTTCGATGGAAACTGTAGACAACGAAGATGAAATGGAAATTTTCAATATCATTGCTACGAATGAAGAATTCAAGTCACACGAAGATTTTCCTGATTTTTTGTATGATAAACTAGCTAAAGTATATACTGCCGCTGGCGAAAAAGGAAAAGCATTTCGTTGTCATCATAATATTTACGATTTAGCGATGAGTCCCGATATGGAAGTAGTAGAAGATTTGATTGAAATCGAAGAAAATCCAGACAAAAACCGCTTCGAACGAGCGATGGTAGCTGATGAAAATGGGAATAGCTTACGCAATAAATTGATCGATATTAAAGGCACCATTATTTTCAGTCAGTTTAAGCCTGAAGCTGCCTTGAAAATCTTGAAAGGAGTCCCTGCTACCGAACGAAAAGTATATACCTTTAACCCTTTTCATGAGTCGATCAACGATTGTGTACATTGCGAAGTGCATGATACAGTCAGTTATACGAAAGTAGATTTGATTGAAAAAATGTTGCGCTTAGAGTATGAAGGTCGAGCTGATTTGGAAAAAGGAGCAGAGTATTTTTACGAATTAGGCTTAGCCTATTACAACATGTCGTACTTCGGTAATGCATGGGAAGCTATGGACTATTACCGTAGTGGTAACAATTGGTATTATGTGAATGACGAAAATATATACGATGCAGCAGGTTTGTTTTTGGGTAATAAAGAAACGGTCAATTGCGAACGAGCCTTGCATTATTTTGAAACGACTCGGTTATTGTCTAAAAGTAAAGAACTAGCAGCAAGAGCTAGTTTTATGGCTGCCAAATGTCAGCTCAATATGTATTACATTAGTAAAGACTGTAACTATTCTAGAAGAGGAAATAAGATGCCCAATCCTCCCGAAAAGTATCGAACATATTTCAATTACTTGAAAAAAGATTATGCGGACACCAACTTTTACCAACAAGCTATGAAAGAGTGTAAATATTTTAGAGCATTTTCATTAAGAGAATGAACATAATAGTCTATGAAACTATCAATTATTTATCTAATTTTCATCACCTTTACGATTCCAATCTTAGCTCAAGTACAAAATCCTAGTTTTGAAATTGATGGAAATGGAAGCCTCGAAGGCTGGTCAAATATCTGCAACCTAGGACAATTAGCAGCAGATGCTGCACCAAATGGTGGCGCTTGGTCTTTAGGGTTAATGCCAGGGAATACCCAAGGTTGTTTTCCTAGTTATTATTATCAAACATTTCCTACAGTTATGGATGGTGAACTATTTTTATTATCCGCTTGGTCGAAAAATTTAGATGCAATGCCCTGTGGTATTTACTTCGCAAAAGTAACTGAACAAAATGAAATTGTATTGCTTGATGGAGATACGACTTCTGCACAAATTTGGACACCGTTAAACATTGAACGAATAGTTACATTAGAGCAAGGAGATACCGCAGCAATCGTACTAACGTCTGGTCTTGTAGGAGGTCCTGCGGGCGGGCAACTATCCTGTTTATTTGATGAAGTATACTTTGAAAAATATAACTCAACAGATGAGCTGTTTATGAATTCTATAACTGTTTTCCCAAATCCAACAAATGGTTCAATACAACTTCAATCGGAAAACGAATTAACTCAAACCATACATTTAGTAATTATAAACCCGATGGGGCAAATTGTCTTTAAAGAAAAATGTAGCGCAAACGAAGAGAAAAATCTTACCGCTCTAAACGAAGGTATTTATTTTTATTACCTTGAATCAGCAAATAAGAAAAGTCGAAGTGAAAAATTAATTCTATCAAAATGAAAAAGTATATTGTCAGTTTAATTATCATATTTCTGAGCATCAATGGACAAGCACAAGATTTGCAAACAGGAGAAGAAGTAGATGGTTTCGTTATGCACACATTTGAATATGGTAGTCCAGGTACTTGCCATCCATCTTTATCTGATGTTATTGTGAAGCTAGACAGTACCTTGTATCCATTTGCATCAGGTATTAAGATTGCATTGTTAATTAGCACATTTAGTGCGCCACTTAATACCGTCTTGGTAGATGAAGTAGGAGAAGTAAATGTTGGCGATCGTTTACCTTTTTCCGAAGATCAATTGACTTATACTTTTCGATTTTTAGAAGAAGGTAGTATTGATATTTCTGTTATTATTTCAGGTACACCACTTCTTTATCAAGAAAATTATTTTTGCGAAATTCAAACCTTTATAACAGATGCCTTGTGTAGCAATATTAGTTTTGTTATCCCTGTCGATAAGGAACCTGCATGTTCGGTTAGTTTAGGAACAAACACAACAGAGGATATTGCTCAGCAAATACTTAGGCTTTACCCCAATCCATTACAAGATAACCAAGATGTAATCTTAGAAACTCAGGACTCCAACACGAAGCTTGAAGCGATTAATATTTACGATATAGACGGCTGCTTAATGGCTCAAACCTTAAATAATTCATCAAAAAAACTATCTTTACCCTACCTAAAAGATTTTCCTAAGGGAACATACATTGTTCAAGTAAACACCTCAAAAGGATCAATAACAAAAAAGATTATTAAACTCTAAAACAAGATTATGGTTTTTCCTATTGGTGATGATCAAGTGCAAGGCGGGAGTAAGCCCATTTTTAGCTATGCTTTTATCGGCTTGAACATAATGATTTTCTTTTTACAACTTAGTGTGCCAGGTCAATTGGTTTGTGATTTTGCAACAATTCCAAACGATATTTTAAGCGGTAATAATTATCATACCTTGATCACGAGTATGTTTATGCATGGTGGTTGGATGCACCTCATCGGTAATATGCTTTTTTTATGGGTCTTTGCAGATAACATCGAAGCAACTGTTGGGAATTTTAATTTTTTGTTGTTTTATTTTCTTGGTGGAATGGCGGCACATGCAGCACATATTTATTTTAATAATGGCGTGCTTGACAATTGTTGTGCACCTTGTAGTGCGATCGGTTGCGAAGGTGCATTATCAGCTTGTCCTGGAAGTATTCCAAGTCTAGGAGCGAGTGGGGCAATATCAGCGGTATTGGGAGCTTATCTTGTCATGTTTCCAACTTCGAAGATTAAAATATTAGTGCTTATATTTTTTAGGTCATTCAAAATACCTGCTATTTTATTTTTAGGTTTTTGGATTGGTCAACAACTCATTAGTGGTTTTGCATCATTAGGACCAGAAACAGCTGAAACAGCAGGAGTCGCTTGGTGGGCACATATCGGTGGATTTGTATTTGGTGTGATTGCAGGATTTGTGGCAAGAAGTGGCATGAGCAACAATGATGCACCGCCACAAGCTAGTACACCTGTAGACGAGGGAGATTATGTATAACAAAAAAAAATATCATGGGTTTAGGAATCATTGCAAAAATATTAGTAGGGCTTGTTGCCGTAGAGCATATTTACATCTTATGGTTAGAAATGTTTGCTTGGACTACTAGAGGTCCTAAAGTGTTCCGTTCGTTTCCAAAAGACTTATTTGAACCAACAAAAGCATTAGCAGCCAACCAAGGATTGTATAATGGATTTTTAGCCGCAGGTTTGATTTGGTCTTTGCTTATTCAAGATCCAAACTGGTCGGTCAATGTGGCTCTATTCTTTTTGGGTTGCGTGATTGTCGCAGCTATCTACGGTGCAGCTACTGCACAAAAAACGATTTTTATGGTTCAAGGAATGCCTGCAATTATAGCCTTACTAGCTGTGTTGTTTTTATAATGATTAATGGTTATGGTTTTAGGGATAATGGTATTAATCTAAAAAAAACATTATTTTTGAAATAAAGACTAGCTATGAAAAAAATGAACGTCTTTTCAGTATTAGTAATGATCTTCTTTTTTACTGCTTGTGATCTTGAAATTTATATTGACTATGATATAGATAACCTTGCAGAAGAATCCATAAGTGTTCATTATTCTTAAGATGATCCTAATACCTTTCAGGGAATGGAAATAGACAGTATGATCTTAACTAACTGCGGAACATCAACAATTTTGATTTATGAATACATTTCCAATAAAGTTGGAGAGGAAACGAACCTCCGTGTAAATGTAAAAGAGATCAAACGATTGAGCGACGGTGCCTTGATTACTAAAGATCCTACTTCTATTGATAATTGGAACTACGATAAAACGTCGAAGACTACCGCTACAATGAAGTTTACAATCAACTCTTCAGATTTTTAAGTCGAAGTGTAAAAAATGATCTAAAAAATTGAACGTTTTATTGAAAAAAAGGTATAAGTGTTTTGTAGTTTATTTACATTGATTGTAACTCAATATCCAAATGATGACATCTAGCTCTAATCGCTTTGAAATATACGATGGTTTAGAACCAAAAGAAATGCCTGCTTTTCAGGCACTTGATAAATTATCGAAGCATTCTCAATATGTGGTTTCGAAAGGTTTGAAACAAGCCATAAATGTAGCTCTAACACTTGGACAACCGCTCCTGCTAACAGGAGAACCAGGTACAGGCAAAACTCAGTTAGCTTACCATCTTGCCGATTATTTTGGTAAAGGAACAACCAATAATGAATTATTTGTGTTCAACACAAAAACGACTTCGAGTGCGTCGGATTTATTTTACAAATACGATTCACTCAAACATTTTCAATACATTCAGACCAAAGAAAGTAAAGAACTGTCGCTAACAGAAATCGAAGAAAAATTTATCAATTACCAAGCCTTAGGAGCAGCAATAAAATCTGGTCGTCGTGCTGTGGTTTTAATTGATGAAATAGACAAAGCGCCAAGAGATTTTCCCAATGATATTTTAGATGCTATTGAAAGTCTTTCGTTTGAAGTACCAGAAATAAATAAAGTCGGATTGAATAAAATCGAAACCGCTGCAAGCAATCGACCGATAATTATTATGACGAGTAACTCAGAAAAAAGTTTGCCTGATGCCTTTTTGAGACGTTGTGTATTTTACCATATTCCATTTCCGAACGCTCCTATGTTGCTCGATATTCTAAAATCAAAAGTAAGTGCTTATAATGAAAATCAAATGGAATTAATCATTGATCACTTTTTGAAAATTAGAGAAGTTGCTCGGCGTAAAAAACCTTCGACAGCAGAATTACTGTATTGGGTTGCTATACTAGAACGTCAAGGCTTCGATGCCAACGAATTGAAACGTGTAAAAGACTTAACTAGAGATAAAAAAGAACTTTTGATTGGCTCATATACAGCACTTGCCAAAAATGAAGAAGATGCCAAATTAATCAGAGATATGTTGATTTAGTAATTGCAAAATAAAAGGCTATGCAAAACATAGATGCACTTCGCTTTGTGCCCATCATCAAGTTTTTAGACCTCCTCCGAAAAGAAGGATACGATATCGGAGTAGATACCCATTTGCATTTTGCTCGCTTACTAAAACAGGTTAAACCTTCTGCATCTAAAGACGACGTTGCATTAATGCTTTGCCCACTAGTGGCAAGAAGTAAAGCCGAACAAGAAAAATTTTACCGTTTATTCCGAACTCATTCTTCAACACTTTTACAGTTTAATTTAGATGAATATAAACCCAAAGTAGGAATTGATCTAGAAAAAGAATTGCCTCGTGTTGCTCAACATACTGTTACTCCTCAAGCAAGACCGATAACTAAACCGAAACCTTTACAAAAAGATACTGCTCCTTATATTGATCTAGCAAGAATTGGATTGATGGTTATTCTTGCCATTATCGTTTATCTGAATATTTTCTATCAGACAGAAAAGGAAACAGACTCTGAATTGGAAGAAGTTGCGATCGCTTCTAATAAATTGGAAACGACTGATATTTTATCCTTAGAGGGGATCGAAGAAGCAGAATTTCAAATGGAACAACGTGAGCATTACGAGACAACAGAGATATTTAGAGATACCTCTAATAAAGTTGTCTTTACTCCCGTTGTTGAAAATTTGGAAAGCTTACCCAATCGGTTGAATGACCAATTTAGTTTTAAGGTCTACCAAAATAAAAATAACATTAAGGCAGTCATTATTGTATTACTATTTGCTATGCTTTTTTACTCTATGCTTCGTCAGTATCTGAAGCGTATAAAACGACGAACAAATGCTAAAGATGTTAAAGACGAAGAACGAGAGTTTAACTTGCCACTGAACATCAACAACAAACAATACCTCAATTACGAAACAGAATTTTATGCCGTCATGAACCAGTTTCGGAAACGAGAAAAAAGTGACCGTCGAGTATTAAATATGCCACGTACTATAAATGCAACAGTGCATAAAGGAGGCATTATCAATTTTCAGTATGACCAAATGACAAAACCAAGAGAATATCTCGTTTTGATTGACAAAGCAATGAATAATGTCTATCACATCGAACTCTTTAATCAGATATACCAGAGCCTTGTACATAACGATATTTATGCCGAACGATTTTACTTCGAACGCCTTCCTGACAAAACGTGGAACGAAGAATATAGTGATGGTCTTTCGTTGGAAGAATTGCATCTAAAATACGGTCATTGTCGCTTATTGCTGTTTACAAACGGTAAAGGATTTTTAGATCAAGAAACAGGAAAAATTGATCGAAAATTAAGTGATTTATTATTGTGGGACAATCGGGTGATTCTAACTCCTAAAGCGATGAATAGCTGGTCGTCATCCGAAAAAGCACTTGAACAACAGTTTATTGTATTGCCATCCAACCTACAAGGGTTTTCTAAAATTGTTGATCACTTTGAAGGAACAAGCAAAGAGGCTTTAGAACAATGGAAAGATGATGCACGTGAATCAGACCAAGCTATTGTGATTGATAAAGAGCAAGTGTTTATGAGTTTGGATGCGCATTTTGAGAAAGATATGCAACGCTGGATTGCTGCATGCGCTGTTTATCCACACCTCGATTGGGATCTCTGTATTCGGCTAGGACATTTGATGTCGCAAGGCGGAAAAGATAACTTGGTTAATTATAATAATATTCGAAAATTAGGACAGTTAGAATGGTTTCAACAAGGCGAAATACCTGCGCCTGTTCGGGCTATTTTATTAACGCATCCTGCTTTTAGTATTGATGATGAACGGTTGGTACGTGAAGAACTTCGAAAAATTTTAAAAGAAAATATCCCTGATAAGGAAACCAAAGAACATGCTATACACCAACTTTTCTTAGCAACAAATGATTTGCTCATAGAACCAAGTGGAAAAAATAAACAAAAAAATCTTCGACACTTTAGAGATCAATATGATCCTAGTACACCTCAAGATATTGTACAGCTTGCTCGTTTGCATCAGATAAAAACAACGATAGGTGTATTAGTACCAGCTCGTTTTCGAAAATATATTTTTGAAGAAGGAAATGAATTACTTGGTGTTAATAATTGGGTAGCATTTTTGAGTGTTTGCTTCATGGCACTATGCGTGATGATTCCAAAATTTTATTATTTACCGTTTGAAGATAAACAAGAAATCAATGGCAATTATTATAGTACCAATACTTGGGAAGATAAAGCACTTTTTGCACAAAGTTTCAGTAAACACTTATATAACGAAGGCGCAAAAGCGTATAACCAAAATAACTTTATAGAGGCAGAAAAATATTTTAAACAAGCAATTGCTTACGAAGACTTTAGTCGAAAAAATAATGCAGGTACGCAGAGCGAAACACTTGATTTTTACCATGCCTTAGGCGCTACACAACTCTATCAAAACAAAACTGAAAATTTAGGCAACCTCATTCAATTGATCAAGTCAAAAGAAGCAGATTATTTTAAAAAAGATATTCCGAATTTAGAGTATTGTGTTTTATATAATTTTATAGGTAATGAACATGATGGATTAATTCGAGCATCCCAAAATCGAAAGTTTGGTTTTATTAATAAAGAAGGAGATGTAGTTATTCCATTTAATTACGACAATGCAAAAGATTTCGAAAATGGTAATGCTGTAGTTGTAGAATCTGGTATCTATTATGTGATTGATACAAATGGAACCATCATTCAAAAAACATCTTCGACAGAACAGTATGTAAAAAATGGTAGTTTTGGTTTACGTCTAAGTCAAGATATAAAATTGACAAAAGCGATTTATACCAATATTGATGAGTTTAAAGAACGTAGAGCAAGGGTGATTGATCAAGCAGGGAAATTTGGCTTTGTTGATGTGTTGGGCAATGAAGTTATTCCGTGTACCTATGACAATGCTACTTCATTTGAAAGTAATTATGCAAATGTAACTTTAGGAAGCGATCAATTTAGTATCAATAAACTTGGAGAATGTGTCAAAAACTGTCCAAGCTCTAATTCAGAAGCCACAGCACAATGGCGTTATTTTAGAGATAAAAAAACAAAACTATATGGTTTTGTAGATGCCAACAATGTAACGGTGATTCCACCACGTTATGAAGGAGCATTTAACTTTATGGACGACCCACTTGCTCGAGTGCAACGAAATAACTTCTGGGCTTATATCGATCAAAACGGTCAACAACGCACAGCATTTAAATACACCTATGCAGAACCTTTTGCTAATGGTTTTGCCAAAGTTAGAATTGGCAATAAATACGGCTTTATCAATGAACAAGGAAAAGCAATAACCCCCATTATCTATGATCATGCTTATGACTTTAATAATGGTATTACTATTGTCAATATTGGTTTGAAATATGGATATATCAACGATGCTGGTTTACCGCTAACAGAGGTAGAGTTTGACGTCGCTGAATTTTTCAATAGGGGAGTCGCTAGAGTGAAGAAAGAAGGAAAAGAATACTTTATCAATAAAAAAGGTGAACGTGTGGATATACATAACTAGTACACCGAATAAGATTCATACATTTCTATAATTATACTGAAACCAAAGTGATTTTGGGATTGTCAAACGATTGAAGCTACTGAAAATTAAAGGATAGCTACGAATGATGATCCTTAAACTGAATACTAGTAGGTATAGAAATGTATGAATGTTAAATAATTATAATGAATGCTTCGAGTTGTTGGAAAGTAAAACATTTTAATTACATTTGTATTATCCCAATCATTCGATTTAGAGATTATATCAAACATACATTCAAACGATTACCCTTAATTCCCACTTATCTTAATACAGAAAATTAAATGATTACAGCTGACAAAGATCTGTAAATCGAATACTTTATAGGTATAATCAAATAAGTTTGCGCCAATACATTTTTAGAGTAATCATGCTCTAAACAGACGAATATTAGACTAACTAAAGTAATGGCACTAACAAAATTTAAATACAACCTTGCAACCTACTTTCTTGGGTATATTAAAGAATTTATGTACTCAACTTTTTATGTTTTTCGACCTAAACGGACGAGAGGCATCGAAACAAAGTTTGTGATTCTTAGTAGTGGTCGAACAGGCAGCACCTTGCTTGTAAACCTAATGAATAACTTGGATGATGTCGAATGTCAGGGTGAGTTGCTCAAAAGAAGGTTATGGCGACCTCGTCATTTTATAAAGATGTGGGAAAAGCAAACCTTAAAAAAACATTTCGGATTCAAAATCCTTTCTTACCATATCAGAAATGTCCAAAAAATCAATAAAGAAAAAGAGTTTTTAAACAATCTAACCGCGCAGGGATATAAAGTAATTTATTTAGAACGACAAAATAGATTGTACCAAGCATTTTCACTCTTATATGCTTTGAGTAGAGATCGATGGCATCAAGAAAAAAACAAAAGTATACGAAAGCATAAAATTATAGTTGACTTTAATATTTTGGATCAGTGGATGAGAGACTTGGAAGAATTGGGGCGTTATGAGGAAGAACTGCTAGAGGGAATAGACTATCTTCATTTAGTATATGAAAATGATTTGCAAAATAAAAAGCAACATAATAGAACTTTAGATAAGATAGCTAATTTTTTAAATATCGAAACACAGACTGCATTTTCTGATTTTAAGAAAATTACTCCTCGTAAACTGGATTCGTTTATCGAAAATTATGATGAAACGATTGCATACATAAGAGAACAACCTTATGCTCATTTTTTAAATCTTACAGAACAACCCTCAGATTCAGTTTGTGAGTAGAGTAAATAATTTTTTAGGCAACACTTTTTTCTTCTTGTTGTTGACCATTCAAATGATTGAGTCCAAATAATAAAAAGAAAACATAGATACCTGTACCAATAGCATTTTCAATTGTGTTTTCCATTAGAAAGGAAATAAAGATAATGATATGTAGGGCGAGCAAAATTGTATTTGCATAATTACTCCGATAAAGTAAAGGATAAAAGAAGATAACGAGAAAAGTCAATAAGCCAATGATTCCCATTCCTGCAAAGACGGAAATGAATTGATTATGCGGCATTTTTACTTCCTTAATATTTGGATATTGTTGGGCATAAATAGCTTTGACTTCTTTTTTTAGATCACCAGCACCAATACCTACTATGGGATGTTGTTTTCCAATTTGCATCCCTACTGCTAAAGAAATAAACCGCTCAGCATCAGAATAGGTAGCACTTTCTCCACGCATATACATACTAAAGTCATGTAAGCTATAGTGCACTTTACTTTTGAAACTCGGAAGCGTATTATAAGCAATAAGTGGCAATAAGATCAATCCACTAATCACTGAAGCTCCAATAAAGATACTTCGACTTCTAATAATATAACGTATCGCTAAAATGAAGATGGTACAATATAAAGTTAATAAACCGCTTCGAACAGAAAGGATATGAATAAACAAAAATAACAAGAGCGTTGCTCCCAAAATCAAAAAACGCTCCCACTTATATTTTAGGTAATATTTTTTTGCGACCAATACCGTTCCTGCAATAATACTCAAGGCGATTAACAAACTATATCGAATATGGTTCATTGGGGTGGGAATAGGTTTGCCCAATTTCATATTAGTATTTATTGTCTCAAAATTATTCCAATAATCCAGTCCAACAGTGGTGCAACTCAATAGCATAAAGACAATAAAAAAATAAAAAAAGCCTAAATATTGTCGCTCTGAAAAAGAAGGAATACTAGCAAAGGCAAAAGGAAGAATTAAGAAAGGTAAGCGTATCCGCAATCGTTCTAATAGGTAATCCCAATCACTAGAATAGACGCCCGAAAGCAAGACCATAAAGAAAAAACCTGTTATGATTAGAAATGATTTTTGTTGAAGTAAAAAACGGAAGTTATCTCCGATCTTCGGATTTATTTTGATTGGGAAGCCATTAGCCCGTTCAAAATTAAAAATACTAATCACCATAAAACTAATCATACAGACAGACAGCGCAAACTTGGAGTAAACCAAAGCTACGATATAAACACCGCACACAAAAAGCGCAAATTGCTGTCTATTGATCATTTCTCTCTTCTTTAAAGCCTGTCAAAATGAAAATAACAAATTAAATAATTTTCATTTTCATTTACCCTGGGAGCCAGCCTACATACACACTATCAAAACGCATTTCTTCAATTTCATAAGTCTGATTAGTGTCATTTTCTTTCTCCAAAATAGTATTTTCCAATTCGACAGAAATAATATATTCGATAGCCCAAGGTTCAACTACAACACTATCTTGCTCGATTTTGACATAGACCGTTCCTCTTTTTCCGATCCATTTATTAGAAACACTAGCTTCATCACCCACAACATCATCACAATAATATGAGCCAGCAATATCATCAAACTCTAGTAATTCAACAGAAATAGGCGCATCTAATAAGTTATAACTCTGACTTTGTAGGCTTAAGCCTAGATCATCACGATTTCCTCGAATACTGATTCCCTGTAGTTTATTTGTACTGTATTTATAGAGACTGAAGGAACTACAACCTGCTCCTTCTTCAGGAAAATCGAATACTACCAATTCTTCTTCAGTCATCGGATCAGTAGAGGATTGATTGCAAGTAAAAAGGAGTAGAATAAGGCATGAGAGTAAGAAATTTCTTTTTTTCATCATAATTATTTTCTGACTGCAAAATAAAGAAATAATAATTGAACTAAATGCTAAAAGATTAGTGTTGTTTGTAATGTACTAAAATAGTACCTTTGTGCCTCTAAAAAATACGTTGCGAAAATAAAAAATAGATCATGGCTGCTGAAATTTTTGAAAAAGTAAATCAAGTATTAGAAGAAATAGAAACGGCTACGCCGAAAACGAAAGAAGAAGTAGAACAATTTCGAATTCGTTTTGTAGGGTCTAAAAATGTGATTAAGCCACTTTTTGGAAACATCAAAAATGTAGATAATAACCGCAAAAAAGAGTTTGGTCAATTGGTCAACAAAGTAAAGCAAGCGGCCGAGTCAAAGTTTCAAGAATTAAAAGATCAGGTCGAAACAGCAGCTGATGCGGCTGAAGGTCAACAACTAGATTTGAGCGCTCCGTCAGAACCGCTCGATTTAGGAGCACGCCATCCGATCAGCATTACGATGAATCGTATCATTGATATTTTTCAGCGTATTGGTTTTTCAGTTGCAGAAGATAGAGAAATTGAAGACGATTGGCACAACTTTACAGCGATGAATACGCCTGAAGATCATCCTGCTCGTGATATGCAGGATACCTTCTATTTGAAAAATAGTACGGAGATGTTGTTGCGAACGCATACCTCGTCTGTTCAGGCACGAGTGATGAAAAATCAAAAACCTCCAATACGTATTATAGCACCTGGACGTGTATATCGAAACGAAACCATTTCTGCGAGAGCGCATTGCCAATTCCATCAAGTAGAAGGACTTTATGTTGATGAGAATGTTTCGTTTGCAGATATGAAACAAACATTAATGTATTTTGCTAAAGAAATGTTTGGGGCAGATACTAAAATTCGTTTGCGACCATCTTATTTCCCATTTACAGAACCAAGTGCTGAGATGGACGTCTCTTGTTTTATTTGTAATGCAGAAGGTTGCAACGTTTGTAAGTATACAGGTTGGGTAGAAATACTTGGATGCGGAATGGTCGATCCTGCTGTTTTCGAAACCTGTGGAATTGATAGTAAAAAATATACAGGCTTTGCTTTCGGAATGGGTATAGAACGTCAAGCAATGTTGCGTTATCGAATCAACGATATTCGTTTATTGTTCGAAAACGATACGCGTTTCTTAGGACAATTTAAGTCTGCACTTTAATCTAAGTTATTTGGTTCTTTGACAACTTTTGCAAAAAAAAAGAAAAATCCAACCCAAAAGATAAAGTCGCTGGTCGTAGTTTAAAAAACAGCACTCTTTGTGCCACAGGCACAAGCCTAAGCTAATGACCTAATATTTGCGCCGTTTTTAACGGCATCTTTTGCAGGATACTAAACGCTAAAAAAG
>JAHDIP010000349.1:0-2560 GCA_020630735.1 Saprospiraceae bacterium
AAAAAAAAAGTTCACTACTTCATATAAACTTGCATATACTTAGCAATATATTTTCCGATGATATCAAATTCAAGATTTATCGTATCGCCAACTTTTAGTTGCCCGAATGTAGTATGCTCATATGTAAATGGAATGATAGCAACACCAAAAGTATCCTCTTTAGGATCAACAACAGTCAAACTCACTCCGTTGACACAAACCGATCCTTTATCGACTAAAATATGTTCAGGCCTAAGGGTATAACGAAAACGATACTCCCAACTTCCATCCACTTCTTTTACGGAAATGCATTCGCCTGTAGCATCTACATGACCTTGTACGATGTGACCATCTAGACGATGATTAGCGGGCATTGCTCGTTCCAAATTAATGTTATCACCAACTTTTACAGCCCCAAGATTCGACCGCTTTAAGGTTTCTTCAATAGCCGTAACGGTATGCGTATTTTCTCCTAAGCTTACAACCGTTAGGCAAACGCCATTATGTGCAATACTCTGATCAATTTTGAGTTCGGATGAAACAGAAGATTGAATGGTAAAATGATAATTTGTTCCTTCTTGTTCTATTTGTTCGATACGACCAAGTGTCTCAATAATTCCTGTAAACATAAATTGGTTTTATTTGATTAAAATCTAAAAGTAGAACAAATTTACTTAGATTTTAGTTTAACACCAATATAAAAAGTTCTTGGAGTTGAAGGACCATAAACAAAATTACTATCACGATTTTTTCCGATGTCAAAATCATTTTGATAGGAGTTAAACATATTCTTTACTCCACCATAGATTTCTATATTAGATTTTACTCGTTCGATACCAAGCGTATAGGCAACTTTTGCACTTAGCTCTTGAAAAGGTTTGGCAGTGATGATTTCATCTACTTCTTGATTAGGCGCACCAGCAAAGTGAGGTACTAGCATTTTTCCTGTATAGACATAATTAAAGTTGGCACTAAATTTTTGATTAGGAGTAAAGCTCAAAGTGGCAAAACCATAATCGTTAGGCGTTCGAATAAACTCAGTTATTCCTTCCAAACCATCAATGTATTCTAGAGGATTATCAAATTGAGACGTTTGTAAAGTGAAGCCTGTTTCCAGTTGTACCTTTCTGTTGTAATTCGCTCGTACTTCAAATGTTCCACCTTGTACTGTTGCACCTTGTCCATTTTGTTTTTCAAATAATTCTCCAAAAGAATCTTGACCAATTGGTTGAAGAAGGAAAGCATTTTTTAACCGAGTATAAAATCCTTCTAATGTAAATCCAACAATCAAATGTTCGGTAGGCTTATCAAAGTTAATAGAACCACTTAGACTTTGAGATCTTTCAGGAATTAAATCTGGGGATAAAGAAATACGTGAAATACCACCACCAGCAAAAGCAATATGCAAATCTGAGTCAAATGCTTGTGGTGCTCTAAATCCTGTACCGTAGTTAAGTCGAAATTGCGTATAGTCTTTATGTTTGTACAACAAGGAAACCCTTGGATTAAAAATAGGCTCATTCACTAAATTATGTGCATCCATTCTCACACCAGAAAGCAAGGTAAGCGCTGGGCTAATTTCCCAATCACTTTGGAGAAAAATTCCTAGATCTTTAGTTGTTTGATCAATCAAATAATTATAGGCAGGAATCTCATCAAAAACATCATCTATGACATATTCTGTTCCGAAGGTGAATGTATTTTTACCGTTCAAAAAATTGTTTACTCGATGATTGAGTTGGATGCCCATATTGTAGGTGCCCACATCCGATGTACCATAAGGAGGATTTTCCAAATGGTTTTGTAAAGCCTCACCACCATCAGGGATGATACCTGTATAATGTTTTCGAGCGGTATTTTGCCAAGCCAAATAAGTAATTAATGAAGTATTCTCATCATTAAAATTAATTTGATAATCAGCACTTGCCATCCAGACATTATGCGTACGTTCTTCCGACTGTTTTGCTAAGTAAGCAGGTTTGTCCAACACCATTTCGCCACCAAAACGGTATTCGTTTAAGTTGCTTAAACTCAATTCAATTTTTTGATTTTCAGTAGGCAAAAAGAAAGCATTGCTACCTAATGAAGTATTTTCAATCAATGGTAATTCAGAATAATTATCATCGTTATGATCGTAAAAGTCTCTATCTCTTCGATTCAAAAAGAAAGAAATTCCAGCATTTTTATTTTCAGACAAAACAGTCGCATTTCCGAGCAATTGACGGTCATTGCTTTGCCCATTTATATTTTGGTAATTATAGTTTAGTTCATAACTACTCTTTTTAGGAATCTTCGTAATGACATTGACCGTACCACCAATAGCACTCGAACCGTAAAGAGAAGAACCTCCTCCTCGAACAACTTCTATTCGTTCGATCATATTTACAGGGAGTTGCTCCATACCATACAAACCCGTTAGCGGACTAAATACAGGACGACCATTGATGAGAATTTGAGAATAGCCGCCAGCTAGACCATTTATACGGAGTTGAGTATAGTTACAGGTTTGGCAATCCGTTTCTACACGCAGACCAGGTTGAAATTTTAACCCTTCAGAAAGATTACAAGCTTGTACATTATC
>JAHDIP010000349.1:2660-5168 GCA_020630735.1 Saprospiraceae bacterium
TGAAGTATTAGCGATATAGACTTCTGTAAATTCTGCTAGGTTTTTGCCTATTACGACAGAACCACTTATCGAGCCACTTTGAGCATTGGCTTGTAAGGCAAAAAGGGTTGAGATAACTATAAAAATATATTTTAGCATTGCTGTATTTTTAAATTTTGTACTACAAAAATACAAAGTTAGGCACTACCTAACAAGTTTTAGCGCAATAATATTTATATCTTTGTCTAAAAAAGGACTTATGCCTACTGTAATCAAGGAAAACTACTTGAAAGCTCTCCACTTTTTGAACCAAAAAAATGCTACTGTTTCATTGACAGAATTGGGCAAAGCGATGGATGTGAGCAAACCTACCGTAAACGATATGGTCAAAAAACTACAATCAAATGGTTGGGTGGTTTACGAAAAGTATAAACCCTTGAAACTCACAGAAGAAGGAAGAAGAACGGCTGCTCTTATTGTACGAAAACATCGTTTGTCGGAGATGTTTTTGTATAAAATAATGGGCTTTGGATGGGAAGAAGTACACGATATTGCTGAAGAATTAGAGCATATCAAGTCTGATGCCTTTTTTGATCGAATGGATGAATTATTGGGTTTTCCTACTACAGATCCTCATGGATCTCCGATTCCTGATAAAGAAGGAAATTTAATCAAGCCAAATTATCAATTACTCTCGCAGATTCCTCAAAATACTAAAGTCATTCTTAGAGGTTTGAGAGATAGTTCAACCGAATTTTTATTGTTTTTGAATAATAAAGAACTACAATTAGGAACTGAAATTCATTTACAACACATAGAACCTTTCGATAAAAGTATCACCGTTTCTTATGGTGAGCATTCAAATGTTTTGCTTACTCATTCTGTTTCTAATCGCCTTTTTGTGGAGGTAGTCTAATATCCAGAAGCGAGAGTAGAGAACAGGGAAGCGAGATTTTAGTATAAAATGGAAGAAAATATTATTTTATACAAAAAAGAATCTCTTTTCTCACATCCTTTCTCTTTGTTCCCTGAGTTTCTTATTTAAACTATATTGCCTTTTCCCAAAATCAAATCTGCTGCTTTTTCAGCAATCATAATCGTAGGAGCATTGGTATTACCTCTCGTAATTGTTGGCATAATCGAAGCATCGACCACTCTCAAATTTTGAATGCCATGTACTCGCAACTGATCATCCACAACAGCCATTTCATCTGAACCCATTTTGCAGGTACCAATAGGATGGTATAAAGTCTCCGCTGTTTTTTTGATTTGATCTTCTATTTCCAAATCGTCTGTTAATATTTTATTAGGCTCGTAGCAGTCTTTAAAATAAGGCTGAAATGCTTTTGTTTTTCCAATTCGTTGAGCAAGTTTAAAACCCCATACAGATTTTCGAATGTCTTCTTCATGGCTCAAATAATTTGGATCAATAACAGGAGCAACGGTAGGGTTCGATGAACTAATCGAAACAGTACCTCTACTTTTAGGCACTAATACTTTTCCTCCAATTGAGTAACCATTTCCTGATGTTGGATTTCGAAAACCGTGTTCCATAAAATAACCAGGACCAAAATGATATTGTGTATCAGGTGCTTCTTCTGCTGGATTTGATTTTACAAAGGCACCAGCCTCTCCGATATTTGTAGAGAACGGTCCTTTTTTTCTAAAAACATAATTCGCCAAATGTTTTAGCATGATTGGAAATCTTTCGGCAGCATCTAAAGTGTTTTTATAACTACTATCAAAAATAGAAAAGTACACTAAATGATCTTGTAAATTTTTTCCAACACCAGTTAAATGTTTTTTGACTTCGATGCCTTGTTTCTTCAATTCATCTCCATCCCCAACTCCCGACAACATGAGCAGTTGGGGGCTATTAAAAGCACCAGCAGAAAGCAATACTTCCTTCGTTGCAGTTACCGTTTTTTGTTGACCATTTTGTTCGTAGACAACACCAGTTGCTTTTTGATTCTCTATGGTAATGCGATGTACCAAGGCATTGGTTTCTATCTGTAAATTACTTTCTTTTTCTACAGGTCTTAGATAAGCAACAGCAGTACTACAGCGAGCCCCATTTCTATGCGTCACCTGATACATACCAAAGCCTTCTTGATTGGCACCATTGAAATCTGAATTAATAGGGTAGCCTAATTCCTTTCCTGCTTGTAGAAAAATATCACTCAGTGGATTAGTATAGTTGCGATTCATGACACTAAGCGGACCATCGCTATTGTGGAATTCATTTTTTATATCTTGTTGCCCTTCTGATTTTTTGAAATAAGGAAATACCTCATCGAATGACCAACCTTTATTTCCAAGTGCTGCCCAATCGTCATAATCTTTTTTATTCCCTCTAATGTAAATCATGGCATTGATACTACTACAACCACCAAGTACTTTTCCTCTAGGTTGGTAAAGTGCACGCTCCTTCATGTGTTTTTGAGGAATACTATGAAAAGCCCAATCGCATTCGCCTTTAAACAGTTTTGGAAAACCTGCAGGAATATGAATATTAGAGTCTTTGTCTTT
>JAHDIP010000057.1 GCA_020630735.1 Saprospiraceae bacterium
AATAAAAAAGGGTTGATAAGTGTAAAATCTAATCCGATCATTTTGCACTCTTCAAACTGCACATCTTTGAAGGCTGTTTCAGAAAGGACAGCCATACTAAGATCGCAAGATTCGAAACGACATTCTACAAATTGTCTTTCTGTCAAATGAGTATTCGCAAAATTGCAATTGATGAAACTACAATTTTCGTAGGTTCCAATGGCAAAGTCTTCTTCCGAAAAATCTACGTTTTTATATTCTCTATCTTCCATGTGCTAAATTGATAAATTATTAATCAGTAATTGATCAATTCAAACTACAATTGGTGCATTTAAACAAGGTTCTGGAATGGCAAAAGCATCTACTAAAAAGCCTGCGTCATTTCGTACATCTTTGCACAATTTTGCAACTAGATGGTCGATAGCTTTTGTCTTTGATCCATCCATATAATCGTTTTCGAGGAACCAGCCTTTATCTTCTTGGATGGCGTGGAGTGCATACAGATCACATAAACGCTTGAGTACTTTTTTGAGAGAAGCATCGTCGCAATTATTTATCACTTCAATAAATTGTTCTAAGATAATACGTTCTACGAAAGCATGAGCAAGGTCAAGTAGTTGTGTTTGGCAACGTAAAAAAGCATCGTATGACGATAAATGTTTTTTGATGAGGTCTCGCATTTTGGTAGCAATGCCCGCAAGCAATTTCCGCTCACGATATTGGAAAGCCTCCAATTGAAATTCAGGATCGAGTAGGTGAGTCGTTTCAGTATTTTTAGTGAAGAACGGATTGAACTCTGTAATGGTATCGCCAACTTGACCAGCTACAAATTTTAGCACACCCATAAAGCCTTCGCTATGAAATTCTTTATTGAAAGAAGTCAATAAACCTTTGGCAACCAATTGCATCAATACTGTATTGTCTCCTTCGAAGGTAGTGAAAATATCAGAGTCTGCTTTTAAGTCTGTAAAACGATTTTCGGCTAGATAACCTTTTCCTCCACAAGCTTCACGACACTCTTGAAGGGAGTCTGTAGTGAACCAAGTGCTGTATGATTTTAAGCCAGCCGCAAGCGTTTCGATTTCTCGGCTATCCTCTTCACTCATATTGATATATCGCTTGGTTAAGTAGGTCAATGCAAAGTCGAGGGCGTACGATTTTGCCAAGAGTGGCATCAGTCGTTTTTGGTGACTAGGGTAGTCTAGCAATAATGTTTCTGGCTCGTTGTCACTTGGTCCAAATTGTCTTCGCTTGAGTGCGTATTTTATAGCGATGGTTAAACCCGACTTTGCAGCACTAAGCCCTGCACGTGGCACACATACACGTCCGCCTACAAGTGTACCCAACATGGTGAAAAAACGCTTCGATGGATTTTCAATTGGGCTACTATAGTTTCCATCGTCGTCAATAGCACCAAAACGATTTAATAAATTAGCTCGAGGGACACGGACATTGTCAAACCATATTCTACCATTATCTACTCCGTTCAGTCCCAGTTTATAACCGCAATCTTCTACACGTCTGCCTTCTAGTAGATTCATGTTTTTGTCTCGAAGCGGAACAAGTACAGCGTGTACGCCATGATTTTCTCCATTGACAATAAGTTGGGCAAAAACGGAAGCCATATGACTGTGTAAAGCATTGCCGATATATTCTTTACCTGCGTTATCGTGTGGAGTGTGGATGATAATTTCGTCTGTTGCTTTATCGTAAGTAGCCGTTGTTTCTAAACCTCTAACATTTGATCCATGTCCCGTCTCGGTCATGGCGAAGCAACCAGAAAGTTGTAGGGTGCCAATGTCTTTCAGATATTTATCATGGTGCATTTTAGTTCCTAGATTTTGAACAGAACCACCAAATAAACCAAAGTGAACACCGAATTTTATAACTAAACTGAGGTCGTGATAACCTAAGGTTTCGAAGAGTGCAGCATAGGAACCCATATCATTTTTACCACCATATGCCTCTGGATAAGCCAGCGAACCCAATCCTTGTTTGGCTAGCATCTTACACCATTCCAGCACATGCATTCTAAAATCATCTTTGTCGGGTAAAGTTGGATAACGAAAAACAGGATCAGCTAATAAGGTTCGAATGCGATTTCTTATTTCAGTATAATCATCATCCAATAATGCTGTCATTGCATCCACATCAAAACTAGGTTTGTTGATGATTTCGTCTAGAACAAATTGTTGATGTTTAGTTGATAAAATATTTCTATGAATTTCGAGGCTATTGATACCGAGCGATTCTTGTAATCCTTCCAATGCCTCTTTTGTACCTTCAGTATGAAAATGCAAGACTTCGTCATGATCGCAATTTTGCTTTGCCATTTCCAAACCTAAATCGACAAGAGATTGTCTACCATCGCTTGTTAAATTTTCGGAAGCTTGGCGGATTAAGTTTACCCATTCTTCAAATAATTCACTCGAAGGTGGATTGGCAGGATCAGCCCAACTACTTAAGAGAGTTCGATCTTCAGCATTCAAAAAACTGAAGGAATTGATTTTTTCATTAATTAGGCGTACTTCACTAGGACTTAAAACACTGTCTGCCCAACCAACATAAAATAATGGGAGCATACTCATTACACCAGGAGAATAAGATGGAGACTTTATCATGATAATACTATTTTCAACGAAGTTAATGAATGATTAAACAACTTCATATATTAGACGCAAAGAATTGGTAGAAGGGACAAAAAAAAATCCCGAAGAACTAATGGGTGTTTAGTCTTCGGGAATTAAAATTGTTTTCTCAAGTATGTTTTAAACGCAATGTCGGATTTATTCCAAATGATATAAGTCCATCATTGGTTTAAATGTATTCTAGTATTTATTGTTTGTGTTCTTAGTCTATAGTGCGGATTATAATATCGCAGTTTAAGTATTTTTCGATGTCAAATAATAGTTCACGCGTAGGTATTACAAGGTTTTGTTCAATCTTAATTAGGCTACTTTTGGTAATACCAATTGCTTGAGCAAGGGTGTTTGTTTCGACTTCTTTTTGTATTCTGATTTGTTTGATTTGTTCTCCGATAGTAGGAGTAGAGGCAGGAGCATTTTTTGGAGTAAATTCAGATGTTGAGTTGGTTAATAAGTTTTTTGCTTCTTCGTAAGTGTAGGTTTCTTGAGCTATTATTACTACTGAAAAACAGCAGCAAAATAGCATAATTAAAGGTAGCGTTTTTTTAACGTCCATTTTTTTCGATTCAGGGATTATTTAATTGATACTTATGTACCAATTTGCAAAATAGATGCCAAAAAGTTTTAATAGGTAAAAAAAATAGGCTACCACAAAGGCAACCTAATTGTCAACTTTTTGGGTTGACGAGGGGGAGTAATTGTTCTTCTTATGTTTCTTAATGATCCACAAAGACTTCTGATACACTTTTGTTATCAAGCAATGGTTTTTTCTTTGCGAAATTATTATTTTCTTGTTGTTCTGCCTCTATTTTTTCGATTGATTTTGTTGGTGTTACATTCTCATTATCATGTGTTACCAATAAACTAATCAAAAGAGTAATAAATAAGCCTGTTAGAATGAATTTCTTCATCTTTCTGTTGTTGAAAGGGTTAATGTAGTTCAGGTACTTCAATGTGTATGTATACTATTAGACGTACATACCATCAAAATGTTTCGTGGTAGGCTTTAGGATGAGACAAACATATATAGAATTCTAGATTTTTTACTAAAAAAGTGGTATAAAAAATTATAATAATGCGTTTGTAGTACTTTTGTATAGATTTTTTTATAAAAATGATCTTTTTTGTGATTAAATTTATAGGCTAACTCATTGATTATCATATATTAATGATTTTTTGTTATGTAATTTTTTAACCTATAATTTTTTAAAAAAGAAAAAGGTCACGCTTGTGGTGACCTTTTTAAAACAGACTATGAGAAAACCGCGTGTAATACAACTTATCTATAGGGAATAGACAAATAAATACTACGAAACTATAAGGAAAACATAAAAATCGTAAATCGTCTTAAGGGTTGGTAAGAGAGGAAGAACTGGCCAGTGGAGCTTTATCCTCCGACCGTTCTTGATAAAATTCCTCATCTTTGTCATTCAACTTCTTTATACTTGTATCTTGATTGGCGTGGCTCTGATCAGTGAGTAAGCTAAAAAGACTCACTAAAAGGACGGCTGTTAAAATGAATTTTTGCATAGTGTTTCGATTTTAAGGATTGATTGTTCTTGTAATAGATTGAGATTATTGATCCATTTAACTCCTGCCGATTTCAAAATATTGTGTTGTCATATATTTATAGACTTACATGTCGTCTAATTTATATAGTTTATATTTTTCGATGATACGGATTAGCTTTTTATCATAAATCTTATCGGTGGCGTAGCCCGCAGCTTTTAAGCCTTTTGCCCAGGCTTTATAATCTAATTTGTGTTTTTTCAAACCACTATAACGTCCATTTGTAATCAATTTACTATGCGCTCTCCAGCTTTCGCTAGGCTCTTTATAGCTTCTGAAAAAGTCTTTGTGATGGTCATCGGTTGCATTGGTACAATGGCCTTTCTTGCATTTGGTAGAGAAACATTTCATACCAAAAAAGTTATTATTGTTGACGGCAAGTCGGCTAGTACCTGCACGGCTTTCAATCATTGCTTGCCCCATTTTTATACTTGCAGGCACGCCATATTTTTCCATTTCATTAATGGCGATAGGAGCATATTTTTTGATAAATGCTTTAGCCATATCATCTGACAAACCTTTAGAGACTGGAGCGTATGGATTGCCATTATCATCGTAAGCCACTTTTTGTGCTAGCTGTTCATCGGCAGATTCTTCCTCGCTTGTATCTGATAGATAGGATAGTGGAGATTTTAAAGCGATATTGAATTGCATATCTTTTTTTAGCAAAACAAAACCTGCGAGTAGGATCACAACCACCTTGAACCAAGGGACTTTTACTCTAGACAAAAAAGTCCAATTTAGTTTGAGTAAACGATATTTTAGTGCTGTTATGGGCTTTTGCAAACTTTTCCATAATTGCTTAAATATCATGGCAAGTGTTATTTGAATTTCTTTATCAAATTCTCCTTGTACCATTCCTTGGCTTTTTTGTTGCCCCGGATTTTTTCTGAGTGATGGTTGTACTATTTTCATTTTGTTGATGTTGTTGTCTTTTCTCATATCAATAAGTTTGAAAACTTTTGTATCTTTAGTCGTCAAAATTGAAACAATTATTGTTATTTGACAATCTGATAGGACAAAATTAAAAACAAAAAGTTTTAAAAACAAATTTTTTGAAACAATTATATTTAAAAAAATGGGTGACTTTTCCGATAATATTGTAAATCAACGTTTTAGAGAGACCTATAACATTTTAGAAAAGTATAATCTGATCAAAGGGAAATCTGACATCGCTAAAAAGCTGGGTACTTATAACCATGTTGTGAATAGTATCTTAAAAGGTCAGCGCAATATTACGGTTGATCAACTCAACAGATTGTTTGAGTGTTTTAAAATAAATGCCAATTATCTTTTTGGCTTAAGCGAAGATCTTTTTTTAGAGGAACCAATGATGAATGGAGGTATTCCTATTCGCCATATCAATGAACGAAAAACAATAGGTCGGCAGAATATCACCCTTGTACCTAATAAAGCTTTGGCAGGTTATGCGCTTAATCCGCAAGACAATACTTTTTTAGATGATATGCAAAAATTTTCTATTCCAGGTATCGAAAGTAATTCAATAGCTTTTGAAATCAGTGGCGATAGTATGATGCCTACGATCACAAATGGAGATATTGTTGTTTGTGAAGAAGTAGAAAGAGGCGAACCACTCAGAGATAACCAAGTTTATGTAATTGTATCTGATGTCGTCGTTGCAAAGCGTATTCAACAAATAAAAAAAGATAATATATTTAGCCAACTTCGCCTTATCTCTGATAATGGTGATGTTTACAAACCTTATGATGTAGACCTTCAAGATGTTCGTCAGATTCTTCGTGTCAAATGTCGTTTAACTTCTCATGCGATTAATTAAGTGTAAGTGAATAAAATAAAATATGAGTTTTTCGTTTTTACTTTCATTTATTTTTCCTTCCAAGGTCTAGTCGTTAACTTCGCATATCAATTAATCATCAAATAACTTTAATTTACTATGAAATTACTAGAAGGTAAGGTAGCACTCATAACAGGAGGATCAAGGGGAATAGGGGAAGCGATAGCTCGAAAGTTTGCTGCTCATGGAGCGGATGTTGCATTTACTTATCATTCATCAGCAGAACGTGCCCAAAAGATAGAAGAAGAACTCAAGGCAATGGGGAGCAATGCAAAGGCATTTCAGTCAGATGCAAGCTCGTACGAACAGGCTGAAGCTTTGGTCAAAGCAGTTTTAGATCAATACGAAAGGGTTGATGTATTGGTGAACAATGCAGGTATTACAAGAGATACCTTGATGCTTCGTATGTCGGAAGAACAATGGGATCAGGTAATGGCAAATAATTTGAAATCCGTATTTAATCTGACGAAGCATTTATTACGTCCAATGTTGAAAAAAAGAAGTGGTTCTATTATCAATATGAGTTCGGTTGTTGGTGTTTTTGGTAATGCAGGTCAAGCAAATTATGCAGCATCTAAAGCTGGTATCATTGGATTCACAAAATCTATTGCTAAAGAAGTAGGTTCTCGTTCTATCAGGTGTAATGCTGTAGCACCAGGATTTATAGCAACAGAAATGACAGACGAATTAGATGAGAAAACTAAAGAGGCTTTTTTAGCAAATATTCCTATGAAGCGTTGGGGAACTGCTGATGAAGTAGCCGATACTTGTTTGTTTTTAGCATCAGATATGTCTACTTATGTATCAGGACAGGTGGTCAGTGTTTGTGGTGCATTAAACTGTTAATTATACAAAACCGAATACTGGTAAGTGTAGTTTCTTTTATACCGAAAAGCATACATTTTAAATTTCTTCCTTTTTTTAATACCAAAATCATGCAGTATAAAAAGGTGTATTTCTTTCTTTCTCTTTTCCTTTTAGTACTTTTTATTTCTTGTAATAAAAAAGCGAAAAAGTATTTTCTGAAAATAGACGAAGTACAACATCTTAGCCGTTTAGATGCTTCTATTACTGGAGCTTACAAATCAAGTCGGGCACAATGTTTTGATGCGCTTTCGTATGCACCTGACCTCAATTATATCAATCATTCTCCTATACGATATGTACGGGTCAATTTTCATTTTATGGATGCGACCAGAAAAAAATATAATTACCAAGGTCAAAACGCAAAAGACTTTGTACGAAAACTACTCGATGGTTGCAATAGTAATCTGAAGAAGAATAAAAAAATGAAGTTGCCCAAAGATAATACGACACCTGTATTGCCACCTCTTTATCAATATGTGTTAACGCCAGACGGTAATGATCCTTCTGATGATGGCATTTATTTTCATTATGACGATGAATCTTATTATGTCGTATCCAGAGGAAAGGCACGTAATGTAGCAAAGAAAGATGCTATTAATAAATATGCAGTAAATAAAGATTCAGTGTTGAATATTTTTATAATGCCTCATCATCCTGACAGTGCAAGATCTAAAACGTATTTGATTGCAGGGAAGGTACCTCAAGCTGGTATAGCAATGGGACATTGCATAAAGGTATTTGGTCCTAGTGAGAAAAAGGATAAAAGTCCGTGGTTTTTTAGAGGCTTAGTCAATCATGAAGTTGGTCATGTATTTAGTTTAGCACATGCTTGGAGTGGCGATGGTTGCGATGATACGCCTAGACATAAAAATACTTGGAAGGGCTCTAATAATATGATGGATTATAATGATTCGCAAGGAGCAATGACCCCCTGTCAAATAGGGAAGGTTCGTTCTAAAATGAATCGTATAGATGCAAAGCAACGTAATTTAATCATTCCTACTTGGTGTTCACTAAAAGAAGACCAAACGATTACAATTACAGATAAAGTACACTGGATGGGAGAAAAAGATATTGAAGGTCACTTGATAATCGAACCTAAAGGTGAATTACGGATAAGTTGCCGAGTATCCTTGCCAAAAGATGCCTACATTGTTGTTCGCCCTGGAGGAAAATTAATTCTAGAAAATGCCTTGCTTCATAATGCTTGTGGCGATAAATGGAAGGGGATTGAAATACACGAGAGTGGCAACCAAAAAGGTGAAGTTGTATTTGTGGGGGATGCTAAAATTGATAATGTACAGCATCCTATTGATTAGAAGATAATTTGCTATCTTTATACAAATGGCGAGAAAGAAATTAGCAATTATACTTCCTTGTTATAATCAACAAGAGGGATGGAGAGAAAACATCGTAAAAAATATAAGTGAATTATCAAAACAGCTTCATGATCTTGATATATCTGTAACCTTAGTGAACGATGGTTCTAAGAAAGAAATAACGGAAAAAGATGTTCGTTTTTTGGATGCTAACATTACAAATTTCTATTTTATTACTTATGCTCAAAATCGAGGTAAGGGGCATGCTTTACGAAAAGGTATTGCCGGTAGTGTAGCAGACTATTATGTATATACCGACCTTGATTTTCCTTATAACAATGTAAGTTTTATCGCCTTATGCAACATGCTACAAAAAGAAGAAAATGATATTGTAGCTGGTATCAAGAATAAAGATTACTATAACACCGTTCCACCATTTAGAAAAAATGTTTCTGTCTTTTTAAGATGGCTCACACGTACTTTTCTGGGCATGCCTAATGCAGACACTCAGTGTGGCCTTAAAGGTTTTAATGAAAAAGGAAAAATACTATTTTTGAGTACAACTATAGAACGGTATCTTTTCGATTTGGAATTTTTGTTCTTAGCAGCAAGGAATAAAGAGCTTAAAACATCGTTTTTAGAAATAGATTTACGTGAAAATATTATTTTTTCTCAATTAAATTTCTCAATTTTGTTCGAAGAAGGTCTAAATTTCCTTTCAATACTTTTTTATAGATTTTTTAAATAAGAAGAATTAAAGGATATTATTAGTCTAAATGAATAAATTAACCAATTTGATTTTCCCTTACTCCCTTATCATTTTGATCAGTTTATTTTGTACACTTAAGTGTTAGGACAAATATAACTTACATTTTTATGACAGTATCTTTTTTTGTTAATGCTTCGTTATTTTTTTAGCAATAGCTTGACTATTTCTTCAAGAAAAACCTTGTTTTAACTCAAAAATCTACTTAATAGTGGGTGAATAATAAGTTATTTCTGTACTAGCAATTAATACTTCACAGAAGAGAATTAATGTATTTTTGTCCCCACGCCATTTAAAAGAGTGGTTTTAAAATAGTCGAAAATTATATTGGAAAGAGATTGGTATACAATCTTACTAAACCATAGTTTTTACTATTGTAAAACAACTTTGTTTTCAGAAAAAAATCTCTAGAAACTAAAATAATGAACGATGTATTCGTTATTTTACTATAAAGCTGTTCACAAAAATTAACTATTGAGGATTTAAAATTTTGAATAAAACCTAGCACCGAATATATGGGGCAAGATGCACGCCATATGGTAAAGTGTGTAAATCTTTGCTTTAGAGCTTATCAATTTTTTTTAGATTAAAAAATTATAATATAAAAATAGAGCTTCAAGGATGAATGATATTCTTCTAAGAAATGAAGTATAAATTAGATTACGCTCTAGCTTAGAGTTTTGTACTTAGTAACAAGCAAATAATAAGTTGGCACGAATGTACATTTGTTATTGATTTATTCCTACAAGCTTATTTATAAAAACTTTGTAATAATAAAATATTTTAGGTTTATACAACGAAGTTGTTTAAAAATAAATTGATGGATCATTTGCAAGTCATTGATTACTAATTACTTCAGCTATTTTAATTTCCGTAGCTATGGCTAGGCAAAAGAAAAGGAGCTTTGTACTAGAAATCAAGCACTTACAATTAATCTCAGAACACATTCTTAAACAACTTCAACCTAAAATTATTTAGAGTAATGGATTATTTAGAGTAATGGAACCAAAAAAAATTCAGTCTCACTGGAACGAGGTCTGGAAACCTGTTGATTTTGGTAGCCCTACAAAGACTTGTTTGTATGAAATATCAAACTATGGTCGTATTAAAAGTATCAACAAAAAAACAGAAGTTGAGCGATTAATCAAGGGAGTCAAAGTTAATAGGAATCTTATTGTATTGAATATGGTTTTAAAAGATGGTGTAAGAGGATATGCTTATGTTCACAAATTTGTAGCAGAGCATTTTGTCGAAAAACCTTCTGAAGATCATACGTATATACTTCATATAGACCAAGATCGTTCTAATAATAAGTGGAATAACTTAAAGTGGGCAACGGAAGAAGAATGGAAAGCGTATACGCTTACCAAAGAATCCTTTAAAAAAGGGCGTGAAAAACGTGAGAAAAGCTATAAACTTAACGAAACGAAAGTTAAGCTTATCAAAGAGCGCCTAAGAAAGGGAAAAACTAAAATTAAGATTATCGCTCGCCAGTTTGGTGTTTCAGAAAAACAGATTCGTAGAATCAAATCTGGAGAAAACTGGAGTGATGTTGATCCTGATTAATTTTTCAATGTAATAAACACAAGAAGGATAATAATAGAAATTAATGGGCGAATAAAAGCTTATTGATAACACCCTCCCCATGTTCATTCTCAAGTGTATACATGTATATTCCATCTGCTTGGATAGTGGGCTTATACCTAAATTCAGTTGAATTTATATTCGTTTGTTTACCTATCAATATACCTTGTAGATTATATAAACAAAACGTTTTAGAGCCTGTAAGATTTGTTTTAATGTAGATCTCCTCTTTAGCGGGGTTTGGATATACTTGACTGTATAAACGCTTTTTGAGGGATGTAGTCGCTGATAAAGTACAAGGTAGCTCATCTGGTACCGTATATTCAAATTCTGGAAGATAGTAAGCTAATGAATCTTCTATCGAACTATATTGTCCTTCTCCATTCGTTAGTATGATCAGTCCTGTAGAATCACTAGGATAATAGTTTAATCTAGTCCGAATACCAGGCATAAATCCTCCATGAAACCAAACTTCATCATTTGGAAAATGAAAGGTATAGGTCCAGCTTGTACCATTCCACCAAGCTAGATTTGGTTCAGAAAAACTATAAGGTGTAAGTAAGTCAGCACTATTGATAGAAAAAAGCTCTTGACCATCAATGCTTCCTCTATTAGTATAAGCAATCAAAAATCTAGAAAGCTCCTCTATGTTTGTTTTTAATAATGCAGCAGGATAATTAGGGATGCCGTATAAACCTAAAGATACATTCATACCACTTTGTTGAGTGTAAGGGCTTGCTAAATTTCCTTCATCTAGCTCCGCTATGAAAAATGTAGACTTGTCCATGCACAATGGATCGAAGATATATTGGCGACAATAAGTATGGTAAGGCATACCTGACAATTCAGCCACTAAATGACCTAACAATGCAAATCCGACATTGGAATACCAAGTACTTTCACCAGGTCCTAGTTGATTATTAAAATTGGCAGTGTTATAGTAAGCACCATTTTCAGAAAGATAATCATACACATAATCACCTAATAGAATAGGGCTATCTCCTTGCACTTGGAAAATAAAGAGTAGGGATTCTGGGTCTCTTAAACTAGATTGATGCTTCAATAATTGTCGGACCGTAATAGGGACATTTGCAAAGTGGGGATTTCTTACTTCAAAATTTAGATAACTATTAATATCTTCATCTAAATCCAACATTCCTTTTTCATACAGTTGCAAAATAGCCGTTCCTACAAATAGCTTAGAGATCGAAGCTACAGTGAATAAGGTTTGGTCAGTAACAGGTGTTTGTTCTTCAAGGTTGGCAAATCCATAGTTTCCTTTCCATACGACTTCTCCTTTTTTGACTACACAAGCAGATACGCCAGGTATATTTTTTAACGATAACTCATTATTTATATGGTTGTCCAAGTTTGTTATTTGTGCGAAAGTCACTGAATATACGAAAAGTGTAACTAGAACAAGAAGGTGTTTCATATACTTGAAATGTTGTATTTTGCTAAAAAACTTAAATGTATACCTAATCCTAAATTAAGGAAATTAGATAAAACAAAAAAGCCCTTCGAAATATGTCTTATTTCGAAGGGCTTAAATGAAGTATTATTGGTTTATAATGTTTTTATGTCAGTTCTTTATGTTTTTCTTTTGCCAGACCGATCTTAGTACCATTAGGAATAATTGCACCTTTTTTGATGACAATTACACCATCTACAACGCAGTAGGTTGCTTCTTCACAATTTTTTAAAGACTTATCTCCTTTGATCGTAACATTATCACCTATACGACAATTTTTATCGACTATAGCATTTTCAATTTTACAACCATTTCCAATACCCATTGCGATTTCGTCTTCTTTTAAGACAATTTCTTCTAGTGTTTGAAAATAGTCATTACCGAGAATGATAGCATTTTTGATAACCGTTTTCTTCCCAATTCTTGAACGTATACCGATTAGAGATGACTCAATTTTTTTTGCATGAATAATACAGCCCTCTGCTAAAACAGATTTCATAAAGCTTGTACCGAATATTTTAGAAGGCGCCAACATACGAGGACGCGTATAAATCATTTTCAAGTTGTCAAACAAATTGAATTTTGGTACATGATCAGCCAATTCAATATTGGCTTCGAAGTAAGACCGGATTGATCCGATATCTTCCCAGTAGCCATCATATTGGTAACTAGCAACTTTGTAGGAAGAGTTAATCGCTGTAGGTATAATTTCTTTTCCAAAATCTATAGAATCTGGATTATCATTGAATAGTTTTTTCAATACATTTTTGCTGAAAATATAAATACCCATTGAAGCGAGGTATTCTTTTTTCTTTTTCTTGTTTTCTTTCGAAACTTCTGATACCCAATTAGGCAGAATCTCAGCTTTAGGCTTTTCTACAAATTGCTCAATGTAACCGCCCTTATTTACTTTCATGATACCAAAACCTGTAGCATCTTTTGCATTAACAGGAATAGTAGCGATAGTAATATCAGCTTTAGAAAGGATATGGTACTTTGCAAAGTTTTCAAAATCCATTTGATATAACTGGTCACCAGATAATATCAAAATGAAATCATAATCTAAAGGATCGAGGTGATGCATTGATTGTCTTACCGCATCAGCCGTTCCTTGGAACCATTTGTCACTCGTAGGTGTTTGTTCGGCAGCTAAAATATCTACAAAGCCATTCGAAAAAGCATCAAAGTGATAGGTGTTTTTGATATGACGATTAAGTGACGCAGAGTTAAACTGTGTCAAAACGAACATTCGTTTTACTCCAGAATTTAGACAATTAGAAATTGGAATGTCTATTAATCTATATTTTCCTCCTATCGGTACAGCAGGTTTTGAACGTTCTTTTGTGAGAGGGTAAAGTCGAGTTCCAGCACCTCCTCCCAGAATTAACGCAATCATTTTTATTACCATAGTTACAGTGAGTTATCAGTTAATTGTTGATAAATATTTTTGTATTCAGTTGCCGATTTTTCCCAAGAGAAATCAAGCTGCATAATTCTATTTCGCAAAGCTTGAAGCAATTCTTTGTCTTTATAAAGTTGGGTAGCACGATAAAGTGCCATTGTTCCATCTTGAATGGTAAAATTATTAAAACGAATACCTCGACCTTCGTAATCGCCGATATCTATAATCGTATCTTTTAATCCACCAATACTTCTAACAATTGGAATCGTACCATATCTAAGCGCATACATTTGGTTGAGACCACAAGGCTCGACTCTAGAAGGCATGATCAAAAAGTCAGACCCTGCATATAAGGTATGTGCAAGTCCTTCATTATATTCCAAGGCTACATCAACCATACCTTTATAACGTTGAGATAAACTTCTAAATACGTCATGTAAACGAGGTTCACCTGTTCCCAAAATCACAAAGGAAGCTTTGTTGCCAGCTTCAATAAAGCGGGTAATCAAATCAGGAATTAAGTCTGCACCTTTTTCACGTACCAAACGACCAATAAAAGTAATCATCGGTAAGGTAGGATCAACGTTGAATTTTTCTAAGATCTCCTTTTTATTTGCATTTTTATATTTAGACAAACTACCATTGAGAGGCTTGCTTAAATATTTATCTGTTGCAGGATTCCAAACTTGAGCGTCAATGCCATTTAAGATACCTATAGATTTATGTTGTTCGCTATTGAGTAACCATTCTAAGCCATTAGAGTTATTTCGGAGTTCTTCCATATAACTTGGCGAGACAGTTGTTAACTTCCAACAACATTTTATACCACAAGCCAGTGGATTGACAACACCTCCCCAATCTAAATAACCCCTAGCATCAGAGTCAAAAATGGGAAGTAAGTGCATTTTTTCCCAACTATAAGAGCCATGATATTCTCCATTGTGAATGGTGAAGACTGTTGGAATATTTTTAAGGGATTTATACTCAGGAGAATGCTTAACCATAAAAGGAATTAATCCAGTATGGTGATCATGACAATGCAGTACAGCAGGTTTGGTAGGAAGTTGCAACAACCATTGCAAAACAGCATTCTGAAAACTTAATGAACGTTCTATTTCATCGCCGTAGCCTTTCCCGTCTTCGTCTAGGTAAACACCAGGACGATCATATTTACCTGGGATACTGGCTACAAAAAGTGGAAAACCAAGCATATTCGTTTTTTCCTGCTCGATAGCAAAAGGAATAAACTGGTTGTACACCCGAATAACACCACGATATACTTCAACAAAACGTTGTTTGTTGATCCATTTGGTACTATACTTTGGTATAATAACCCCAGTGTCAACTTTGATCTTGTTCAGGTATTTAGGTAAGGCTCCAACTACATCTCCTAGTCCTCCAGCTTTGGCTGCTGGATAACACTCTGCGCTAATGTGAAGAACTTTCATTTTTTTCGTTTTGTAAAGATGTAAAGCTAAAAGGTCAAAATTAAATGAAATTTAAGACAAGTTAAAAGAAAAGTTAATATATTTTAAATTGAGTGGCTTAGCTAGTGAAAATAGCAGCTCTAAAACCTCATTATCCAACAAATTAGAGTGTTTGGATCGTCTAAGTAGCTTCCATAGATATACGGAGTGGTTGAAAAATACTTATTTTTTACTTTTTTTAAAGTAAATTACCAACTCATTCGTCTTCTATAAAAAAGACGATAAATATGTCCGACCAAATGGCTGAAAAACGGGAACGAAAGATCAGCAATGTTATCAACGAATATGGCAATAGGCTTTTTCGATTTATTCGAGGAAGGGTGCCTACCAATGCCGATGCGGAAGACATTACACAAGAGGTTTGGTATCAATTGAGTCGAGTAGTAGAACTGGATTCGATAGAGCAGATAAGTGGTTGGCTATTCAGAGTCGCCCGAAATCGAATTACAGATAACTATCGAAAGCAACGACCTGATTTATTGGAGGATAAAAATTTTGAAAACGAAGATGGTAGCTTTAATTTCAAGGACATACTTATGGCTGATGCCATTTCTCCTGAAGATGAAAACCTTAAAGAAATCTTTTGGGATGAATTATTTAAAGCTTTGGATGAATTACCAGAAAATCAAAAAAATGTATTTGTTTGGAATGAATTGGAAGATCAGACCTTTCAAGAAATAGCTGATCGTACAGGCGAGAATATCAAAACGCTAATTTCTAGAAAACGATATGCCGTTCAGCATTTGAGGGTTCGATTAGAAGCATTATATAGTGAATTTTTTGAAGAATAAAATCTATTGACCTAAGTTATACTTTAGGAAAACAAGAAAAGTTAAAAATCATGTTTGAAAGCGACAATTATTCAAGACGAAGATTTAAACCTCTAAAGGTGTTATCTTTTATTTCAATATTTATAGTGTTTGCTGCGGCAATGTCTTGGTTAGTGATGTTCTTGTGGAATGCAATCTTACCTGATCTTGTAGGAGTTGGGCGACTAACATTCTGGAAGGCTGCTGGTTTATTGTTGCTTTCAAAAATTTTATTCGGTGGTTTTGGCAGCCGTAGAAGGCATTGGAAAGATTCAAAGAAAAAACATTGGAGAAATAAATGGATGGGGATGAGTGATGAAGAGCGCCAAGAGGCAAAGTCGCGTTGGAAGGAACACTGCAAAAAGAGAGAGGCTAGAGATAAGCAGTAATAATGATATACTAGTTTTACTTAATATAAAGTCTAAACTAAAGTGCTCCCGAATTTTCAAATTGAAAGTTCGGGATTCCTTTTTTATAGTTAATAATTTGAATACGATACCTGCGTCATCTTTGTAGATAATAGACTAGCTGAAAGAGTATAAAACATGTTTGTAGTCAGAAGTGAGGATTTTTTTAAAAAAAATATTATGTTGATAATGAGTTGTTTATGTTCCTTTTGAAATAAAAATTAAAAAAACTTCACTTTTTTTAAAGTAATCTCAGCCCTCCTTCGTCTTCCATACTAAATACGCAATTTGAAAGATTGATATTGAAACAGTAAGGGAGAGTTGCGTAATTCAATTAACCATTAAAAATGAATTATCATGAGACCTTTTAAAATGTTTTTTGTAACAGCAATGGCAGTTCTATTTTTTCTTTTTATAGCCCGAATGGCATTCGTTGCTTTCATTGCGGCAGCAGTTATGAGTATCATTTATGCCGTCTATAGAAGATTAAAAGATTTTATCACCTACGACCGATTTGGAGAACCTTATATTTCTCGACGGTACCACCATCAAAGGTTAAACCGCAAATGGAGTCATGAAGTAGAACCATTATTTTATGGTAGCACTCCAAAACGTCGTTCAAAAATTGAAAATATTCAGTTTATAAAAGCAGTCTAAGTGATTATGACTTATTAATTTATTGATCATTAATTATATTTCTATTTAGTAAATAATCTATGATCAATATTTTGAAAACTTACTTAGGAAGCATTTTTTATTAAAAATTTAAAAACAATAATAATATGTGTAACAGAAGAGCAATGTATAAAAATAGAGGTCACCATAATGCAGATAAATTTAGAGGCTATGGTGGGCATCCAAGAAAAAGAGCATGGAAAGAACAGTTTAAAGCAGCATTCAATAAACCTCCTGCAAACGTAAGAGAGTTGGATGACAAGTACGAATTGTATCTATTTGCACCAGGCTATGAAAAGAGCGATTTTTTGATAGCTCTTATCGACCAGAATCTAAGCATTTCGGTAGAAAAGAAAGAAGAAAAAGAAACGTGGAAACGACTAGAGTACGTTCCTGATAGTTTCGTTCGAGAATTTGAGTTGAATGAGAAGATAGATAAGTCTGCAATTACTGCAAAGTACGAGAATGGCGTTTTGATTCTTAGCTTACCAAAGCTAGAGGGGTTTGAAACTGCTCGACAGGAGGTAACCGTTTCGTAAAAATTTGTTGAGTATTTGTTTTTGGTAGGTTAAGTTTAAAGCTTAAATGCCAAACAAACTCTAATCATAGCTTTGTTGATTTGGTGTGTCCGATGGATTTGTTTTCATCGGACATTTTTTTGATGCCTAAAATTGAATGCATTCCTCCTTACGCTGCTCATTTACAAGATCAATATAATGCATATTCAAACTATCTGCTTGTTTGACGATACTTGTAATACTCACTGTTTGAACAATGTTTTTTCGGTTCATCACAAAGTCATTATAAGGATCGCCTTCACCACCATTTTGATGAAGATCAGTAATTGTTGTGCGATTAAATTCGGGTTTTGTGTCTAACCATTGGTGGAACCAGCCTTCCCGTTTAATTCTCATTTCTTTTGGGTAGAGCGTAGACGAAGACCAGATATATGGTTTTCGAACATCTAGTTTTTTGATATGCTTTTGGCCATCCCATCTAAATTCATAGGGTTGTCCTTCATCGACGATAATCATGGTAAAAGGTTCGATGTTGTCAAAGTTGTACAAACCGAAAAAAGAGATAGCATTTTTATATTTAAAAAAATCGAGCACCATGATACCTCGACTTATTCGATAGGGTAGTTGGCGTTTGTGTTTTTCGAAAGCACCATTTAAAAGACAGACTGTTTTATTCGTATTGCTAATAGCAATCCACGAACCACCAGCAGCACTATCTCTCGGAAATAAAAGTTCGATCCCGTTTTCGTTTACTCGACTAATATTTTTAGGGGAACGAGCAGCCTGCTCATCTCGATTAGAAGTGAGAATATATTGATTATTGGAAGTGGGAAGGTAAGTGACTGTACACATCTTTTCTTTACTTTTTTCAAACAACAAAGGAATGAAATTATTCTACAAATAATTATCACTTCACGGACAAATTAATCAAAATGTACCATAACTTCTTCAGCTGATTTACGACCAAAATTAGGAACCGTAGCTCCTTCGACAGGATAGCCAATGGGTAAAAGCAAAAATGCTTTTTCATTTTCAGGCCGTCCTAATATTTTTTGTAAAAAGTTCATAGGACTTGGCGTGTGCGTTAAAGTTATCAAGCCAGCATTATGAATCGCTGAAATGAGAAAGCCACAGGCTATCCCTACTGATTCATTGACGTAATAGTTCTTCTTCTTTTGACCATTAACCAAATCATAAGGTTTTCTAAATACAATAATAAGCCAAGGAGCTATTTCTAAAAAAGGTTTCTTCCAATCAGTACCAATAGGTCGCAATGCTTCTAACCATTCTTCTGACATTCGATTAGTATAACTCTCGTATTCTTCTTTTTCGGCAGCAATTCTGATTTCTTTCTTAAGTGCAGGATTAGAGACTAAACAAAATGTCCAAGGTTGTTTGTGTGCACCTGAAGGAGCAGCCGCAGCAGCCATAATTATATTTTCGACAATCGCTTTAGGTACAGGTTTATCCGAAAAATCACGAACACTTCTTCGTTTATCAATAAAGGCATAAAAATCTTTACTACGTTGGAGCATTTCTTCTTCAGAAAACTGTAGAGCAGTATAAGGTATAAATTGGTCTGATTTCATTGTTGTTTATTTTCTCTTTGGGTAGGAACGAACAATGTTAAAGGTCTCCTAATTGAGGACGAATAGTAATTTCTTCTACCACAGCAGAAGGACTCATTTTGTATGCACTAATAACAGCATTAGCAATATCGTTGGCTTGCATTAGCCGGCTTTCGGGTAAATCAACGCCAGCCCAAGAGTTTGACCATGTTGCTCCAGGTAAAATAGCGGTTACTTTGATGCCTTTTTCTTTCAATTCTTCTCGCAATACCTTCGTGTAGCCGAGCAAAGCAAATTTTGAAATACTATAAGAGCCACCATTCGGATAAGCGATAACACTAGCAATAGAACACATATTGAAAATATGTCCTTTGCCTTTGCTCAATAGCATTGGCAAGGTTGCTCTCGTAAAATGATAAGCGCTGTAAAGGTTTGTTTCGATCATTTTTTCGAGTGTACCTTCGTCTTCTTTATGTGTTTCTCCAGGAAGGAAGACACCTGCATTATTGATTAGTACATCCAATTCACCCCATTCTTTTTTGATGAATTCTGCAAAAGCGAGCACTTCCTCTTTTTTACTCATATCGACAGGCATGGTTAACACATTGCAATTTGGATATTGTTGTGTCATGCTTTGTTTGAAGGCATCTAGATCATCAGATGTACGAGCACAAATAGCCAAATTAGCACCTTCTTGTGCAAAATGTTCTGCTATTGCTTTTCCGATACCTTTAGTAGCTCCTGTTATAACGACGTTCATTTGTTTAGTTTTAAATGATTTATACCTATCAGTATTCGGTTATCGGATCATCATGAGTTGCTACCCTTTTATTTTTAATAGCTTTAAACGTTTGGTAATCCGAAAACCACTTTGGTTTTAGTATAGTAACGGGCAACTTATTATTTGCTCGTTATTTAGGACAGCGAAATTACTGAAAAAAAATGGTTTACTGGAAAGTTTACCCCAATTGTAGGATAAGAAATAGCTTAAGAATAGAGGAAATATCAGGATTTAAATACGACAAAATAAAAGGGTAAAGAGGAGGATAAAAGTCGCTGTTCATAATTTATTCCTTAAAATGATACACCTTTCACTAAAAATAAACTATTTTTGGCATCAATCTGGCAGTACTTACATAATAATGATTTTTTTAATATGTTAATAACAGTTCTGAAGAAGGGAAAAATGCCAGTTCTTCAATCCATATATGAACTTTAATTTTTTATACAACTTTGGTCGATATATCATTCTACTCAGGACTGCCTTCGCAAAGCCTGAGAAGTTTTCGATGTATTGGAAAGAGACGATGCGCCAAATGAACGATATTGGTATCGGCTCATTGGTGATTGTTTGCCTTATCGCAGTATTTATTGGAGCAGTAACTGCCGTGCAGTTTGCTTATCAGTTGGATACGAGCTTGGTGCCACGCTATTATATTGGTTATATCGTAAGAGATACGACGATAATCGAATTGGCACCGACCATTAGTTGTTTGGTATTAGCAGGTAAGGTAGGGTCGAATATTGCCGCCGAGATTGGTGGTATGCGGCAAAAGGAACATATTGATGCTATGGAAATCATGGGAGTCAATACAGCAGCTTACCTTATTATGCCTAAAATTATTGCAGCTATTGTTGTAATTCCTCTTTTGGTTAGTATTGCAGCATTTGTAAGTATTATAGGAGGTTATATGGCTTGTGTTCCTGCAGGTCTTATTACCGATCAAGAATATACACAAGGTTTAAGAGCCTTTTTTGTACCTTATAATGTGTTTATGATGTACGTAAAAGCACTTGTTTTTTCGTTTATACTAACGTCTGTTTCAGCCTTTCAAGGCTACCATGTAAAAGGAGGAAGTATCGAATTGGGAGAAGCAAGTACACAGGCTGTAGTCTATAGTGATATTTTGATTTTATTATTTGATTACCTAATAGCACTTGTTTTAACACAATGATCAGAGCCGAAAATATAAAAAAATCATTTGGAGATACTGAAGTACTAAAAGGTATTAGTACTGTCTTTGAGACAGGTAAAACCAATTTGATTATTGGGCGGAGTGGTGCTGGTAAAACCGTTATGCTCAAGTTATTAGTAGGGCTTTTAGAACCGACTAGTGGTAATATTTGGTATGATGATGTCAATTTTACTACCTTAGACAAAAAACAAATGCGTACGATCCGTATGGATATTGGAATGCTTTTTCAGGGTTCTGCCTTATTTGACTCAATGACAGTCGAAGAAAATATTCGATTTCCACTAGACATGTTTACCAACAAAACGAAAAAGGAAAAAATAGATCGCGTTAATTATTGTCTAGAGCGTGTAGACTTAGTAGGCGCAAACGATAAATACCCTTCTGAAACAAGTGGTGGTATGCAAAAACGTGTCGGGATTGCTCGTTCAATTGTGTTGGGACCTAAATATTTGTTTTGTGATGAACCGAACTCAGGGCTTGATCCGAAAACGTCGATGGTGATAGATGAGTTGATTTTAGACATTACAGAAGAGAATAATATCACCACAGTCATCAATACGCATGATATGAACTCCGTAATGGAGATTGGGCAAAATATTGCTCTATTGTACCAAGGAGAGTTGGCTTGGCAAGGCAATAAAGATGAAGTACTAGAAAGTGACAATGAATTGTTGCAAGATTTTATTTTTGCCTCCCCTTTCTTACAACGTTTGCGCAAGGCAGCTTTAGATAAGTAGTATGATGACATTTTTATATATACTATGTTGTACACTCGTTTGGTACTTACTTTACTTTTCTCTAAAATTTTCTAACTCTATTTATTTACAATCAAAGTCGCAATGGTTAGATGCAATGACTGTTGCACATGCTTTTCTGATCCCTTCATTGGTTGTCGTTGTTATGCTGACTAGTGGAGAGGTTTGGGGCTATACACAGAGTCTAAGCCTTTTACAGCAATTTGTAGCATATGGGTCGATCAGTTTTTACATTTTTTCGGCAATAGAAACGATTCGAGTTTTTGACCAACCAGATAAAGGAATAATTGCACATCATGTCTTACTAGGTACGATGATGACACTAGGCTATTCATCTTCAGAAGCACCAGCTTTTTTTGTTTGGGTATTGGCGGGTCAAGCAACAGCCATATTTTACCACACCTATTTAATCTTGAAATCTATTCCAACAACAACTAGTACAACCCTTACTAGATGGTACAACTATAATTTTTATTCTTGTCTTTTATTGAGGGTAGGTTTTGTAGGTTTATTCTTTATTAGTTTGTATCAGTTTGAAGCAAGGTACGATCGCTTGGGGACAAACATTGAGGTCGTTGTATTGCTCGCTCTTTTAGTCTACTTGGTGCTTAATGTATATTGGATTTCGAAGATGATCGTCCGAAAGTTTCAAAAAAGAAAGCCCTTTTTACATGAATAAAAAGGGCTTTTCCGTATTTGGTCTATAAAAATGAAAACTATTTGAATTTCAATGATGATTATTTTCGTTTACCTTTTTTATATTCTACAATTCGGGCATCAGGTGCTTTGTGTATCACTATATTTTCTAAGAAATTTCTCACTGCTGATTTAGTTGAAAAATTGACCATGATATTATAAGCAAAGCCACCCTTTTTCAATTTGGTATAATAGACCTTACCAAAATATTTAAACAATTCATCGTCTCGCTTTA
Source organism: Saprospiraceae bacterium (assembly GCA_020630735.1). Taxonomy (GTDB): domain Bacteria; phylum Bacteroidota; class Bacteroidia; order Chitinophagales; family Saprospiraceae; genus JAHDIP01. The sequence goes on from JAHDIP010000057.1 coordinate 22,545, forward strand.
ACGGAATCTTTGAGGTAGCTAGTTCGATAGTGTACCCAGTAAATGTAGAAGGCATTTGCCGATGATGCCTATAATAAAAAGGTATTCTACTTTTCTTTTTCTTCGGCTTGTTTGTTTTTTCAATAATTGGGGTATGTTCCACTACTGCAATCGTTTCGTTATTCTGTGCGTTTATAGCAGAAGTGAAACTCAGCAAAAGACTGAGTACCAAAAGGCATACTGTGTTTTTCATCTCAATGGGTGTTTTTAGTCGTTCTGTTAAAATCGATTTTTCGTTTGTTTTCTGCTTCTTAGTATGCTTATTTGATATTAAGATCAATGTCTAATAGGAAGCGAAGTTTAATTGATTGGATGAAATACCAGTAGAGGTAAAGTCATCTTCATCTTCAAGTAAGTCTTCACTTTTTAATACAATCTCATCTAAATTTTCTGGTTCTTTGTTGTCATAAGGAGGAAAAGGCTTATCAGAAGTTCTTACGATCGTAAGAAAAGCTACAAGCGTTAATACAATAGAGAAGGTTAGAAAAAGTGCCATAGTGTTAGTATCCGGGTTTTGGTTAGCAAACAAGGGTTTATTTCATGCAGATGTGTTTTGTCAAAAAAAGGGGATTCATTTTCCTTATTGAGAATAATCACACCTAACATTGGGTGAAAAATTAAATGTAAATATCCTTTGTCAATAACCGTAAGGCAAATATATAAAAAAACATAATAGGTTGATAGATGATAGAAAAAAGTAATGTGACAATCAAAACAGAATAATATTCTGTCCAGCTTAATTGTTAATGGGAATTAGTAAATTATTTGTTAGTAAGGCATAGGTAGCTATTTGAGGTGATAAGGTAGGCTTTTGAAATGTATCGTATAAAAACGAGCGTCTAACACTGGTTTAAAATAAAAAAAAATATATTAAATAAATGTTAAATGTGACAGCCAGAAATTAAAAAAAACTAACAAACGCTGTTTTTTAAGCAATAAAAGTTCAAATTCATGTATTTGGTTTTCGGTAGCTAAAAATTCTTTTTTTAGCGAATTTATTTATCTTTGCCGAACTTACACGCTACCAAACGTGTTTTAGATGTGCTTGCCCGAGTGCTGGAACTGGTAGACAGGCATGATTGAGGGTCATGTGTCCGTAGGGCGTGCGGGTTCGAGTCCCGCTTCGGGCACTTCGTTAGAAGTATAAACCTTTGCAAACTAATGATTTGCAAGGGTTTTTGTCTTTATATACTTATCGTACCCAAACGGCTCTTCCTTCGCAAGCAATCGTTTTTTACTATCTTTGAATGAGCTCATCTTTTTCAAAAGACGATTATATGAAACCAAAGTGGTTTTCGGATTGCTAAACGTATAATGCTATTGAAAAGCAAGCGATAGGAAGCAATGATGATCCGATAACTAAATATGGACAGGTATATTCTAAATCTATAGTATGGAACAACTAGCAGAACAGCTAAGTAAGTTTATCCGTTTAGATGCTGATACAGCAGAAGCACTAGTTTCCTTATTTGGGGAAGAGCAACTAAAGAAAAATGATTTTTTAGCTCAAAGTGGAGAATATTCAAAAAAGATAGCGTTCGTAAAATCAGGCATCCTAAGAGCATTTTATCAGAACAATGCTGGCGAACAGTATAATAAAACCTTCTTTAAAACAAATGATTTTGTAGGTGCCTATTCTTCCTTAGTAACAGGGCAGCAGAATTTAATTGATATTCAATGCTTGACAGATTGTACCTTATTTGTAGCAGACTATCAAAGGTATACCAAATTGTATGATCGCTTTCCAGCGATAGAGCGTCTCTCTCGAATATTAGCAGAACAGTTTTTTGTGCAAAAAGAAAAACGAGAAATAGAGTTAGTTTTATTAGAAGCAAAAGAACGCTACAAGATATTCCAAGCAGAACATCCAAACTTAGAACAACATATTCCGCAATACCATATTGCTTCCTACCTTGGCGTTACACCGACACAACTAAGCCGTATCAGAGCGCAAAAGTAACGTCCTTTTATAGTGATTATTCGATTTCTGCCAAATGAAATTTTAAAAACATCTCGTAGGTATATCTTTACATATGTAAATGGATTGCTCCTACAATCCCCTGATCTTTGTATTGTCATTTAATTACATCACAAGTTCTATTGAACTTTAAAAAATAAATTATGCAATTATCAGGAAATAAAATTTTAATCACAGGAGCAACTTCAGGAATCGGCAAAGCATTATTGGATCGTTTTTTAGCTTTGGATAACCAAATTATTGCGCTAGGTAGAAATAAAGAAAAATTACAACTGCTCGCCAAACAAGATCGTCGAATCACTCCCTTTTGTTGCGATATTTCAAAAAGTGAAGATTTAGACCGACTTGTTCTATTTATAGAACGAGAACATACCGATTTGAATGTGTTGATTAACAATGCTGGAATACAATACAATTACCATTTTTCGGAAGAAACACAACTACTGGCTAAAATAGAACAAGAAATAAATGTCAACCTAACTGCTCCCTTAAAATTGATTGCATTATTAGCTCCAACAATAGAACTCAACGAAAATGCAGCTATTGTAAATGTGTCTTCGGGTTTGGGTTTAGTACCCAAAATGGCAGCGCCTGTTTATTGTGCGACAAAAGCAGGCATCCATATTTTTTCAAAGTCACTACGCTATCAGTTAGACAATATAAAAGTCTTTGAAATCATTCCACCATTAGTAGATACCCAAATGACAGAAGGGCGGGGGAGTGGTAAAATTTCTCCAAAACAATTAGCAGATGAATTTATAAAAGCCTTCCAAAAAAATAAGTACGAAGTCAATATAGGAAAAGTAAAATTATTAAAAGTGGTCAATAGACTTAGTCCATCAATTGCTGAAGGAATAATGAAAGGTGGTCTTTAAATTGGTATAGATACGACTTTTTACTTGGATGATTTATAGTTAAAGGCTTGATTATTAGGCTTGTATTTTTATTTTAAATAACAATAATATTGGGAAAGTGAGATATTTGTAATTGAATAGGATGCTAGGTATTTGCATTTTTACAGTATCAAAATGTAAATTCATCCACTGGTTTTGTAAAGTAAAGGTTTTTTTACAAAACCTAATTGTAAAGAAAAAACGAAAATTATGAAGAAGCTATTCAATTTATTTTCTTTAAGCAGCCTGCTCGTGCTGCTAAGTACAAATATCAGTTTTTCACAATTGTATTCCAACATTTCAGAAACTATTTATGCGGAAGGTTGGGAACTACTAACTTCTCCACCACCTACTACTTATAAATATGTTCAACAAGGAAGTACTGTTTTTACTGCTACTTCTTCAGGCGTATTTAGATCAGCCAATGGAGGTGATTGGGAAGCACTTACAAATGGGATTCCACAAGAAAATAGCGTAGATATCGAAGTAATAGGTGATGCTATTTTTGTTTTGCAATATGCTTTTCAGTCAGATAATTATACTGAAGCCATTTATAAGTATGACCTTTATCGATCTATAGATAATGGTCTTTCGTTTGAGCTAATTAGGAATTGGAATATTGCAAATAATTTACTAACCTCTCCCTTTAGCTGGCATAGTTTTTCTGAACTAGAGCAAGGTCTAAACAATAGTCTTTATTTCATCGTTCATCAACGAACAACTATTGGAGAAGATTACTTTGCTCATTATACAACAGATCTAGGTGATAACTGGACTACTACAACGAATGCTTATGGGCTTACTTGTACGACGACAGGTACACACATGATGTGTGCTACTTCGGAAGACTTTAGTATTTCTTCTGAACTTGATTTTGAAGGTGCTGTTGTCCAATCATTCAACAATACCTATGTGGGAACGTTAATTGCCCTAGAATATGCTAATGATCAGCTTTATGCTTTTTTTAGAAAAAATGGTGATGCAGCATCTGAAAATTTTGTCTTGACTTCTTCGGATTTAGGGCAAACATGGAATGAGGAACTGATTACAGGACTTAGTGAAATAACTAAGGTATCAACAGATGGGAACTTATTTTATCTTACATCACCTGAAGGTTTATTTCAATCAACAGATGCAAATGGAAATAACTATGCTTCAGTTTTTACAAATGAGATACTACCTCTTACATCAACAAATGTCATAGACTTTTTACCTGATGGAATCTATATGTCTACCGCTGGTAATTTGACCTTAGTATCTACAGATCAATTAGCGACTTGGCAAGAAAAATGGCAAGGCCTAAAGAGTGTGAAAAATACTTGGATATGTATGAATGACGAATTTTGGGCTGCAAGTGGCGGAGTCTATTTCCGTACGACTGACCATGGAATTACATGGGAGATTCTTGATAACCCATTACTGTCTTCTGCTAGTCGATTGTTCGGGCATAATGGATTTGTCTTTGTTTATTCTGATGGTATACTCTATCGTTCTGCGGATAATGGTGCTACTTTTGCGGAGCTTCCTTTTCCAATAAGTACTAGTGTCGATTTGCAATCAGATGGTACTCGACTATGGTTAAATGATACGGATTTTTGGTACTCAGATGATAGCGGAGCTAACTGGGCACAAATTTTAGTAACGACACCAATGACTTTATTATATTCCAAAGAAAATACATTAATTGCTCAATTAGAGGATAGTAATGTCCTAGTGAAATCGATAGATTTGGGGCTTACTTGGACAACAATTTCTCCTGACTATATTCCTGGATATACTGGCGGTACTATTGAAGCTATCGTAATTGAAGAGAACAAAATTAGGTTTGTACATCGTCAATATGAAAATAATCAGTTATTCGAGGTTTTATATGCGAGTAATGACTTAGGAGAGAATTGGATACCTTACTTTGATATTCCTTCAATTTTTACCCCAATTCTGCCTGAGGATTATTCGCTTGAAATGATTGGTGAAATCTTATTATTGAATCGTACTTGGGTCAATACGTATAATTATAGTGAGATAATAAGTGCTACCTTTATTTCCTCTGACGAAGGTGATAATTGGGATAAAATAGAAAATTTACCCGTACAAATATTTTCATCATACGAGAAAAATGAGAATATATACGCAGGTAATGAATGGACTCCGTTAGAAAATTTAAATCTTCTACAAACGGTTGATCTTTCCTTAAAGTTAAGTGCAGATGATCTTGCTCCTCCTATTTATACACCTGTCGTTTTTACGATAACAGTAGAAAATACTTCCGATAGGAATGCAACAGGGATAATAGCAAAAATTGAACGTCCAGCCGAATTAGCTTTTGTAAGCGATAATACTTCACAAGGTACTTATGATTCTTGGATAAGTGAGTGGACGATAGGAAGTCTAGCAGCAGGAGAAACAGCAACGCTCACATTGACCTTGTATAACAATACGGAAATGCCTGTGAGCGTATTTGCACAATTAATTGCTGCTAATCAAATTGATGGAGATTCTGAAGTAGATAATTGGGATTGTAATACATCGTCTGGTATCAACTGTTTACCTAATGAAGATGATGAAGCAACAATTACAATTAATGATCCTTGTGGCTTACCAATAGTTGATGGGGTAGAAGTGATTAGTGGTAATGTAGTACGAGTTGATTGGGCAGATATTTTGAATGCTGAAAAGTATAAGCTGAGATATAGGGCATTTGGAAGTACTGCTGCTTGGACAGAAAAGAAAAATACAGTAAGTTATATTTTCTTAAATCAGTTAGCACCCAATACGACCTATGAATACAATGTCAAAACTGTTTGTGATGGAAGTACTTCTGCTTGGAGTCCATTGGCTTATTTTACTACAGCTGATGATCTTTGCGATCGTCCTATTCCTGTCGTTACTTTCTTTGCACCTACAACCGAAGTTCATTTTGATTGGGTTCGGTATACTGATGATTTAAAATATAAATTGAGATATAAAACAAATGGTAGTTCTTGGGTAGAACGAATTTCTACAAGCAGTCATTATGAAGAAAATTTAGTAGCTGGTGCAACATACAAATACAAAACTAAAACAAAATGTTCGACAGGTTGGACCAACTGGTCAAACACAAATTCCTTCACGGTACCAACGTCGCTATTACGTGAAGTAGCATCTTCACCAATAGTAACTAATGAAACATCTTTGCAACTATTTCCTAACCCTACAAATGGTCAAACAACTATAGTGATGGATTTATCTGAAGCACAAAAAGTGAGAATAAACCTAATCGACTTGACAGGAAAAACACTTAAGGAATGGAATACAAATTTAGAAGCAGGAACACAAAACATTACAGTTGATTTATCAGCTTACCCAAAGGGAATGTATATGATAAAAGTAGAATCGGGCACTACTTTTTTAACTCAAAAACTGATCATAGAATAATCGGCTTTACAACAAAAAATTAAGACAAAATCAAAAAGTCTATGTAGAAGAAATTCTACATAGACTTTTTGATTTTGTATCTTTTAATTTAAAATTACTGGTTCATTGACAATTTTTGCAAAAGCATAAAAATCTAAACAAAAAAAATAAAGTCGCTGATCTAAGTTTTTAACTTAGATCCAATATCTGCGCCGTTTCTAACGGCATCTTTTGCAGGATGCTAAACCCTGAAAACTTTGCTGCTCTTTCTAAAATGCAAAAATTGTCAAAGAGCCAAATTACTTAATTGGTATCCAAATTTCTTCTTCTATATCTAGATCATTTTTTTTGTCTTTTTCTTCTAGTATATCAAAATGTGGTCTATTGTCTAATTGATAGTCAGAATTGGGAAGCCAAGTGGTGAAAATGTATTCGAAAATATTGCCTTGCTTCGTAGATCTTTTCTGATTGAAAACGGCATACTTTCCAGCAGGTAAAATAAAAGAATTCATCTCTGCGGGCAAAGTGTCAACTTCAGAAACTTCTACTGCTGCCCATTTTGTAAAAGAATTGGTAGGACTAAAATTGATGAAGTAGGAGGCAGGATAAATTTTCAAATCAAAAATTCCTACTTGTGTACGATTAGCAATTTCTTTTCGTCTAGGCATAAAGGTGCTAAATAGATTAAACGTTTTGTTGGCTACCAAAGACATTGACTCTGATATTCCAACTAAGGTTTTTTCTGTTATAATTTCTATTCGTGGTTGCATTCTGGTTTTTTTTAAAAGATACTCTAAGAATGTTGCCAGTTGTCCGCATCATCATTATTGTTTGGCGATAGCCCAAGAATATCTCCTTCTGTATTGATTCCTAAACCTAAAACGGTACGATTAGCATAACAAAAGTAACTAATCACCTGATTACCTTCTAGTATTTCCCCGTCGGTCAATCCAGTATCACGAAGTTGTTGAATATGAGCTTCAGTGACAAGCTGCGGCGTAACCGTCAATATTTTAGCATAGAGCAAAAGCGCCAATTCTTTTCCTTCAAATACTTCATCTACTTGATGACTTTCGAGTACAGCTCTAATTTTTTTAGAACGTTCCTCATCGTTAATCAATCGAGCCATACCTGCAAAATGATGCTCGATACAATAAGCACATTTATTAATGATGCTGACATAAACACCAAGCGT